>JBEGJG010000147.1:0-8499 GCA_041184705.1 Candidatus Eiseniibacteriota bacterium | reverse complement strand
TGCATCTTCGAGCACATCTACTTCTCGCGCCCCGACAGCCGGGTCTTCGGCGACACCGTGGACCGCGTGCGACGCCGCATCGGGCGCGAGTTGGCGCGCGAGTGCCCGGCCGACGCCGACGTGGTCATCTCGGTTCCCGACTCGAGCAACTCCATCGCGCTCGGGTACTCCGAGGCCTCGGGGATCCCGTTCGAACTCGGTCTCATCCGCAACCACTACGTGGGGCGCACGTTCATCCAGCCCAATCAGGCCGGCCGCGACTTCGGCGTGCGCGTGAAGTTCAACCCGGTGCGCGAGGTGCTCGAGGGCAAGCGCGTCGTGGTGGTGGACGACTCCATCGTCCGCGGCACCACCAGTCGCAAGCTCGTGCGCCTGCTGCGACGCGCCGGGGCGCGCGAGGTGCACTTCCGCGTCGGCTCCCCGCCGGTCACGCATCCCTGCTTCTACGGCATCGACACGCCGAGCCGACGTGAGCTCATCGCCGCTCTCAAGACGAGCGAGGAGATCCGCGAGTACCTCGGGGTCGAGTCGCTCGGCTACGTGTCCGAGGACGGTCTGCTGGCGGCCGAGCGCGACCCCCAGCGGTTCTGTCGCGCGTGCTTCAACGGGCGCTATCCGGTGGCGGTGGACCCGGCCGCGGGTAAGCTCGCGATCGAGACGATGACGCGCAAGGGTGTGGAACGCGTCTGAGGCGGGAGAGGTCGTTCCGCCGCGGTTGACGCCCCTGCGGGCACTGCCTAGATTCGCTCGACCCTGCGCGATGGCCGCGCCGGGACAGCCACGGAAGGTCCATGTCCCTCCAGCACCTGATGGCGCAGCGCCGGGCCCGCATCGAGGAGTGGCGCGCGCTCGGTTGCGAACCGTACGCGTACCGTTTCGACGCCACGCACCATGCCGCCGATCTGCTCGCGCGCGGGGACGCGGTCACCGAGGAGCCCGGTGAAGCGGTCCGCGTCGCGGGTCGTCTGGTGGCCAAGCGAGGGCAGGGCAAGGCCGGCTTCGGGCACGTGCTCGACGGCTCCGGACGCATCCAGGTGTACTTCCGTCAGGACGTGCTGGGCGAGGGCTTCGCCCGCTGGGACCTGTTCCAGGTCGGGGACTGGGTCGGCATCTCGGGATCGCTCTTCCGGACGCGCACGGGCGAGATCACGGTGCGTGCCGAACAGGTCGAACTGCTCGCCAAGGGGATCCGCCCGCTGCCCGAGAAGTGGCACGGGCTGACCGACCCCGAGACCCGCTTCCGCCAGCGCTACGCCGACCTGTTCGTGAACCACGCGAAGGTCCGCGAGGTCTTCCGGCGTCGCGCGCGGCTCGTCTCGCGCATCCGCTCCTTCCTGGACGCTCGCGACTATCTCGAGGTCGAGACCCCGGTGCTGCAGCCGCTCTACGGCGGTGCGTTCGCACGCCCGTTCGTGACGCGGCACAACGCGCTCGACATGGACCTCTACCTGCGCGTCTCGAACGAGCTCTACCTGAAGCGGCTCATCGTGGGTGGGCTCGAGCGTGTGTACGAGTTCGCGCGCGACTTCCGCAACGAGGGCATGGACCGGTCGCACAACCCCGAGTTCACGCTCCTCGAGTACTACCAGGCGTTCGCCGACGTGCACGACATGATGACGCTCACCGAGCAGCTGGTGTGCGACGCGCTCCTGCACGCCTGCGGCTCGCTGCAGGTCGAGTACGGTGGGCGGACGCTCGACTTCACCCCGCCGTGGCCCCGGGTCTCCATGCTCGACGCGGTGAGCGAGAAGGTGGGCGAGAGCATCCACTCGCTCGACGAGGCCGTACTGTCGCGCCACGTCGCGCGTCTGAGCCTTCATCCGCGCGCCGGGACCGGGGCGGGGGGGATGCTGGACGAGTTGTTCTCGGCGCTGGTGCAGCCCGAGCTCGTGAACCCCGCGTTCGTCGTGGACTTCCCCGTGGAGGTCTCGCCGCTCGCGCGCGTCTCGCGCACGAACCCGCGCGTCGTCGAGCGCTTCGAGTTGTTCGTGGCCGGCATGGAGATCGCGAACTCGTTCAGTGAGCAGAACGACCCCGACGCCCAGCGGGCCGCCTTCGAGGCGCAGGGCGCCGCGCGCGCACGCGGGGACGAGGAGTCGCAGCCGCTCGACGAGGACTACCTGCGCGCACTGGAGTACGGCATGCCGCCGACGGGCGGGGTGGGGATCGGCATCGACCGTCTCGTCATGCTGGCCACCGACTCGCACTCGATCCGCGAGGTCCTGCTGTTCCCGCACCTGCGCCCCGAGGAGGGCCGTCCGGTCGCGGACGACCTCGCGGAAGAGGAGACCGCGTCCGCGGAGGGCGCGGAGCCGCGGTGAACGTCCCGCTGTGGATCGCGGGCCGCTACCTGCGCGCCCGGCCACGCACGGGATTCGTCCGGCTGCTGACCGGTATCAGCATCGCGGGCGTGGCGGTGGGGGTGGCCGCGCTGCTCACCGTGCTCGCCGTCATGAACGGCTTCGAGGGCGAGGTGCAGTCCCGCATCGCGGGCACCGATGCGCACGTCGTGTTCATGGGTGCGACCACTGACGGCATCGAACGCGGGGATTCGCTCGCGGCGCGCCTGCAGGCGCAGCCCGGCGTGCAGGGCGCGGCCCCGTTCACCTACGCCAAGGCGATGGTGTTCCACGAGGGCATCTCCGAGGGGCTGGTGGTGAAGGGCGTGGATCTGGCGCGCTCGCGCGTGGTGACCACGGTCGCGTCGGCGATCGAGCCGCCGCTCGACTCCATCCCGCTCGTGACCGCCGAGGGCGAGCCCGGCATCGTGCTGGGCCACGAACTCGCCGCTCGTCTGCTCGCTCGCGTGGGCGACCGCGTGCTGCTGGCGATGTTCACCTCGGGGCTCTACACCTACGACTCGGCGTTCGGGTTCACCTCGATCGCGGCCTCGCAGCGCATGTTCGAGCTCGGCGACCGGGTCACCGGGGTCGAGGTGCGCATCGCGGACATGTTCGCCGCCCCCGTCGTCGCCGAGCGGTTGCGCGAGGCCGTGGCGTGGCCCGGCGTGCGCACGAACAACTGGGTGGACCTCAACCACAACCTGTTCACGTGGATGCGGCTCGAGAAGACCATGATGTTCGTCATCCTCGCCCTCATCGTGCTCGTGGCCGCGTTCAACATCGCGAGCACGCTGTTCATGGTGGTGCTCGAGAAGCGTCGCGACATCGGCGTCCTGCGCACCCTCGGGGCCGGGCCGCGGGTCATCCTGACCGTCTTCCTGGGAGAGGGGCTGCTGATCGGCCTGCTCGGGACGGCGGCCGGGACGGTGCTCGGTGGGGTGCTCATCGCGTTCATCGATCGGTTCCCCATTCACCTGCCGGGGGACGTCTATTTCCTCGCCACCCTGCCGGTACGACCGGAGGCACCGGACTTCGTTGCCGTCATTCTGGCCGCTCTCGTCCTGTGTCTGGTCGCCGCCTGGTTCCCCGCTTGGCGGGCCTCGCGACTCGACCCGATCGAGGCGATCCGGGAGCAGCTATGAACGACCACCTTCATCGGCAACGGGAAGCTGTTGGGCGCGGCGGGGATGGCGCGATGGGAATCGCGCTGCGCGCGGTCGGGCTCTGCAAGTCGTATCCGGTTCCCGGCGGGAGACTGTCGGTTCTGAACGGAATCGATCTCGAGGTGGAGCGTGGCACGCTTCTCGCGATAGTCGGGGCTTCCGGTTCGGGCAAGAGCACCCTGCTGAACCTCCTCGGGACACTGGACCGACCGGATTCGGGCACACTCGAACTCGCCGGGACGGCGCTCGAGGGTCTAGACGAGGAGGGGCGTTGTCGGCTCCGGCTCGCCCAGTTGGGATTCGTCTTCCAGTTCCACCACCTGCTCCCGGAGTTCACGGCGGAGGAGAACGTCATGATGCCGCTGCTGCTGGCGGGTCGTCCCACCGAGTCGGCACGTGCGAGGGCCCGCGAGGTCCTGGCCGCCGTCGGGCTGGACGCGCGCCGGGAGCACGTCCCGAGCGAGCTCTCGGGGGGCGAGGCCCAGCGCGTCGCGGTGGCGCGTGCGCTCGCCCCGGAGCCGGCCGTGCTTCTGGCCGACGAGCCCTCGGGGAACCTCGATGCCGCCGCCGCTCGTCATCTTCACGATCTCCTCGATTCCCTGGCGCACGAACCGCATCGAACGGTGGTGGTGGTGACGCACGACGAACGACTGGCCGCTCGGGCCGATCGCGTCCTGCGTCTCGAGGACGGCCGGCTCGTCGAGGTGAAGGCATGATCTGTCAGTTCTGCGGCAAGGCGCCCGCGACGGTGCACTTCACGGAGATCAAGGATCAGCAGATGAAGGAGATCCACGTCTGTGAACGCTGCGCGGAGGAGCAGGGCATGCACACGCCCGTGCAGCAGCACAAGTTCGACATCGCGGACATGGTGGCGCACATGGTGGATTCCATGACGGAGAGCGAGGACGAGCGCATCGGGCACGTCGAGTGCCCGCGTTGCGGCATGCCCTTCTCGGCCCTCAAGGAGACCGGGCGGCTCGGCTGCAGCGACTGCTACACCGCGTTCCGCATCCCCCTGCGCCGCACCCTGCGTCAGATCCACGGCGACACGCACCACCGCGGCAAGGTGCCGACGCGGACCGGTGCCGCGGCCGCCGCGCCGCTCAAGCGTATCCAGCAGCTGCACGACCAGCTCCGCCGTGCCGTCGAGCGCGAGGAATTCGAGTCGGCCGCGCAGCTGCGCGACGAGATCCGCCGCCTCGAGGCCGAGGTGCGTGGGGCCGTCGCCGGGGAGGGCGCATGAGCGCGCCCATCGACTTCGCGGGTCTGTTCAAGACCCCCGCGCCCTGGCTGCGTGGGACCGGACCGCACTCCGAGATGGTGCTGTCCACGCGCATCCGGCTCGCCCGCAACCTCGCCGACGTGCCGTTCACCCAGCGCGCGCGCAACGAGGATCTCATGGGCGTGCTATCGCGCGTCGGTGCGGCCGTGCACTCCTCGAGCGTCCTCGGGGGTGGACTCCTGCTGCGCATGCAGGAGTGCTCCGCCATCGAACGGCAGGTGCTGGTCGAGCGCCACCTCGTCTCGCACGAACTCAGCGACGGCACGCGGCCGCGCGGCATCTACGTGGCGCCCGACGATCGCGTCAGCCTCATGATCAACGAGGAGGACCACCTCCGCCTGCAGACGCTGGTGCCGGGCTTCCAACTCGCCGAGGCGTGGGGGCTGGCCGACGTGGCCGACGACGAGCTCGACGCTCGTCTCGAGTACGCCTTCTCGGAGGACTTCGGTTACCTCACGGCCTGCCCGACCAACGCCGGGACGGGCCTTCGCGCCTCGGTGCTCATCCACCTGCCGGCCCTCGTGCTGTTGGGCGAGATCAAACGAGTGCTCGAGGCCGTGCAGCAGATGGGTCTGAGCGTGCGCGGCCTGTACGGCGAGCACAGCGAGATCATGGGAAACCTGTTCCAGATCTCGAACCAGACCACGCTCGGCCGCAGCGAGCGCGAATCCATCGACAGCCTCGACCGCGTCACGCGTCAGATCATCGAGACCGAGGAGCGGTCGCGCGAGCGCATGTGGCGCGACGCGCGCGCCCAGCTCGAGGACAAGGTGTGGCGCGCCTACGGCACGCTGCGCTACTGCCGCACGATCCAGGCCAAGGAGGTCATCAACTACTGTTCGGCGCTGAGGCTCGGGGTGGCCCTGGGCGTCGAGGGGTTGTGTCCGTTGCGAGTCGTGAACGAGTTGCTCGTCATCACCCAGCCCGCCCATCTCCAGCACGCCGCCGATCGTGAGATGGAGGCGTCGGATCGGAACCTGTATCGCGCCCAGGTCGTCCGCGAGCGGCTCGCTGCCGCCGAGCGGGAGTCCGGGGAGTCCCGAACCTCATAGGAGGAGCGCCTCGCCGCCCACCGGCGGTGCGGGCCAGGAACGCCATGCACGATCACAACAAGTTCACCGAACGGGTGCGCAAGGTCATCTATCTGGCCCGCGAGGAAGCGGCGCGACTGCAGCACGACTACATCGGGACCGAGCACCTGCTGCTCGGTGTGATCCGCGAAGGCGAGGGCATCGCGGCGACGGTGCTCAGCAACCTCGGGCTCGACCTCGAGCGCATCCGCACCGAGGTCGAGAACATGGTGAGCGCCTCGGGCGGCACCATGGTGGTCGGCGAGATCCCGTTCACGCCGCGCGCGAAGCGCGTGCTCGAGCTGGCGGTCGAGGAAGCCCGCCAGCTGAACCACAACTACGTCGGCACGGAGCACCTGCTGCTGGGTCTCATCCGCGAGGGTGAGGGCGTGGCCGCCAAGGTGCTGATGGAACTGGGCGTGGATCGCAAGAAGGTGCGCGAGGAGACGCTCAAGCTGCTGGGCGGTTCGCCCGCGGCCTCGGCTCCGGCCGAGCGCAGCGAGGAGCGCCCCGAGACCCCGGCGCTCAACCAGTTCGGGCGCGACCTCACCGCGTTGGCGCGCGAGGGCAAGCTCGACCCGGTGATCGGACGCGACAAGGAGATCGAGCGCGTCGTGCAGGTGCTGTCGCGGCGCAAGAAGAACAACCCCGTCCTCATCGGCGAACCCGGTGTGGGTAAGACGGCGATCGCCGAGGGCCTCGCGCAGCGCATCATCTCCCTGCAGGTCCCCGAGAGCCTGAAGAACAAGCGCATCGTCACGCTCGACCTCGCCGCCGTGGTCGCGGGCACCAAGTACCGCGGCCAGTTCGAGGAGCGCCTCAAGACCGTCATGAACGAGCTGCGCGAGTCCAAGGACACCGTCATCTTCATCGACGAGTTGCACACGATCGTCGGTGCGGGCGGTGCCGAGGGCGCGATCGACGCCTCGAACATGCTCAAGCCGGCGCTGGCGCGCGGCGAGCTGCAGTGCATCGGCGCCACGACGCTCGACGAGTACCGCAAGTACATCGAGAAGGACGGCGCCCTGGAGCGTCGCTTCCAGCCCGTCACGGTGGACCAGCCGGGCATCGAGGATACGACGCGCATCCTCATGGGGCTGCGTGACAAGTACGAGGCCCACCACGGCGTCAAGATCACCGACGAGGCGATCGTGCAGGCCGTGAAGCTGGCCGATCGCTACATGAACGACCGGTTCTTCCCGGACAAGGCCATCGACATCATCGACGAGGCCTGTGCCCGCTCGCGCCTCACGGTCGGCACCGTCCCGTCCGAGATCTTCGAGCTCGAGCGCAAGCTCGAGGAGGTGATCAAGGAGAAGGACGCGGCCATCAAGGGCCAGGAGTACGAGGTCGCGGCCCGCTTCCGGGACAAGGAGAAGGAGCTCAAGGACCGTCGCAACGAGCTCAAGAAGACGTGGGCCAACAACAAGCGCGACCAGACCGTCCAGGTCGATGAGGACCAGATCGCGGCGGTCATCAGCATCATGACCGGCATCCCGGTCGTGAAGCTGGCCGCCGAGGAGAGCCAGAAGCTCCTGCGCATGGAGGACGAGCTCAAGAAGCGCGTCGTCGGTCAGGACGAGGCGGTCTCGGCCGTCTCGCGTGCGGTCCGTCGCAACCGCGTCGGCCTTCGCGACCCGAAGCGTCCCATCGGTTCGTTCATCTTCCTGGGGCCCACGGGCGTCGGTAAGACCGAGCTCGCGCGGGCGTTGGCGACCTACCTGTTCGACGACGAGAACGCGCTCATCCGCATCGACATGAGCGAGTACATGGAGAAGTTCTCGGTCTCCCGTCTCGTCGGCGCGCCTCCCGGCTACGTGGGCTACGAGGAGGGCGGGCAGCTCACCGAGAAGGTGCGCCGCAAGCCGTACTCGGTCGTGCTGCTCGACGAGGTCGAGAAGGCGCACCCGGACGTGTTCAACGTCCTGCTGCAGGTGCTGGATGACGGTGTGCTCACCGACAGCTCGCGCCGCAAGGTGGACTTCAAGAACACGGTCATCATCATGACCTCGAATCTCGGCGGTCGGCAGATCGTCTCGGGCGGGCAGAAGCTCGGCTTCAAGCAGGTGGACTCGGCCCAGCAGTTCAGCCAGATCAAGTCCACGGTGCAGGACGAGCTCAAGCGTGCGTTCAACCCCGAGTTCCTCAACCGCATCGACGACGTCATCGTGTTCCACGCCCTCGTGCGCGACAACATGAAGGACATCGTGAACATCCTGCTGGGCCAGTTCGGGGCCCGTCTGAAGCAGCAGGACATCACGCTGGACCTCACGCCCGAGGCGATCGAACTGCTCATCGACAAGGGCTTCGACCCCACGCTGGGAGCCCGTCCGCTCAAGCGGGCGATCCAGCGGCTGCTCGAGGACCCGTTCGCGGAGTTCATCCTGAAGGGGCAGATCCCTCCGGGGTCGAGCGTCCACGTGACGCGCAAGGAGGACGTGCTGGACTTCAACACCATCCCGGCGTCGGCTCCCAGCCCGACGTCGCTCCCGACGACGTAGCCGGACCTTCAGCGCCGCCTCGAACGCACCGCCGGGACCTTCGGGTCCCGGCGGTGTCGTCGTTTCCGAGAGGGGGCGGGGAAGGACCCGTCATGTCCTCGCAAAGCGGCGTGGGAGCGTCATTTCCACGCGGGGCGGGGT
>JBEGJG010000146.1:0-6434 GCA_041184705.1 Candidatus Eiseniibacteriota bacterium | reverse complement strand
CGAAGGGTCGCCACGATGGCCAGCCACAGCAGCACGATCTCGGCGAACGCCCAGCCCATGCGCTTCATCCCGAAGAACAACGGCGACCACGCGGCGTTGAGGGCGAGTTGCAACAGGAACCAGCCGAGCGGGCGCCCGGGCGCGCGGGCCCCGCCACGGCGCCACACGAGCCAGGCCGAGATGGCCATGAGCGTGTAGAGCGCGGTCCACACCGGACCGAACAACCACGACGGCGGGTTCCACGCGGGCTTCACCAACGCGGCGTACCACGCCCCGGGCAGGAACAGCACGCCGAGCGTGGCCGGCACGAAGCACAGCAACAACCACCCGACGAATCCCGCCACGTCACCGAGCACCTTGAACCAGTTCGCGCGCATGGGCTCCTCGAGGATCGGGTCCGTACCGCTCGACGCGCGTCGCTCCGGACGGGATGACGCACGCGGAACGTGACAGTAGCAGGCTGGGCATGGGCTGGGGGTGGTCACGCCCCCGCTTCGACGCACCAAAGCATCGGGGACGACGTGACGCCGCCTATGAAGCGACGACGCTCGGGACGGTCACGGGAACGAAGAGGCCCACGGTCGTCTCGACGACCGTGGGCCTCGTACCGCAATCGCTCAATCGCGCAGCAACACCACGGTGCGCTGGAACGTGCCCTCGGACGTGCTCAGACGCGCCCAGTAGATGCCCGCGCCCAGCGTGCGCCCCGAGTCGTCGCGCCCGTCCCACTCCTGACGGTGCTCCCCGGCCTCGCGGGTGCCGTTCACGAGCGTGCGCACACGGCGACCATCCACGGAGTAGATCTCCACGCTCACCGCACCCGTCCTGGCGAGCGTGTAGGCCATCGTCGTGCGACCGCGGAACGGATTCGGCTTCGCGGGCGCCAGAGCGGTCGAGAGCGCGCGAGGCACACCGTCCCCCTGCTCCACCGCGGTGGCTCCCGGGGTGAACGACCGATTCATCAAGTCGCGCGCCTCGACCGACGCGAGCGTGATGCCCGGCACCCCGGACGCCTTGGCGCGAAAGCGCACGGTCCCCAGATCGCCCTCACCCATGAGACCGTTGCCGGCCCCGGCGAAGGTAGCCGCGTCCAGCGTGCCGGGAACCGCCGAGAGCACCATGGCGCCCTGTGCGGTCGCGGTCGCGCCGGCCTCGTGACCGATCGGCTCCACGACGAGCGGATCCCAGGCCAGCGCCAGAGCGACACCCTGCATGCGCCCCGTACCACGGAAGCGGACGCGCGCCGGGAACTCCTCTCCCGCACGCACCTGTCCCGGCGCCCACACCTCGAGCGCGTCCTCGCTGGCCGCAACGGGCTTCACCGCGGTGCTGGGAGCACTGGCCACCGGGGTGTAGTTGAGCGAGAAGAGGATGAAATCGTCGAAGCCGATGCGCCCGTCGGTCGTCGGCAGGGTGTTCACCGATCGATCGGCGGTGGGCCCCACATCGAGGAACGCGACCGAATCGGCCGACGCACCGGTCTTGCCGTAGTGGGCCCCCAACAGCGACAGGTCGGAGGGCCCGACGACGTTGTCCCCGACATCGACCGTTACGCCGTTCGAGACATCGCCGAGGTGGTAATTGAGCACGCCACCGGCGAGGTTGGAGGGCGAGGAAACGAGAGTGCGCCCGAAGTCCTTTAGGTACGCGACGTAGTACCAGTAGTCGCGCGTCGCGGGCTCGTCGGACTGACCTGACGCGGAGACGTTCGTGAGCGTCCAGCCCGCGGGTGGGTACGAAGTCGGAACCGTGGGAACACCCCCACGAGCGGTACCGTCGTCGTACCGAGGATGGTTGCCGTACCCCTTGCGCCAGACCTCCACGACGAGTCCCGGATCCACAGAACCGAACGTCACACCGATCTTGGTGTTGCCATCATTATCGTTGCCAGAACGCAACTGAGTCACAGCGAGGTTCGGGAGGGGTTCGATCGAGCGAGCGATTGTGACGGAAGCAACGTTCCCGATGGCGATGTTGCCTAGGTACTGGTTGGCGCAGTCCCGCACATCCAAGGACACGATCTCGACGGTGCCCGTGCCGCGCGGGAGCGGACTCGCCACATTCAGGAAGAACAGGGTGTCCCCCAGCGAGGTCGAGCCGCACGGGGTCGCGAGGGTGGTCAGGTCCACGGTCCAGTTACCGGAGCCGCTCGTAGACACGTTCATGCTCGCATTGCCACCGCTGGACGACATGAACGGCCCCATCTCGATATCCGACGGCAGGAGATCGAGGTTGGTCAATCGCAGGCCGACGCTCACACCAAGGACTGCGGTGGTGTCTTCTCGGCGGATACGCACAGGCACGCGAACCTTGGGAAGGGAGAGCGTGATGCTCGAGTCCGGGGAGATAGCGTCCACCGACGCCACTCGGGCGTAGGTCGCGCAGAGAGGCGTGCCCCCTTGCCATGTGACGTAGTTGCTGTTCGGCACTCCCGGCAGCGGCATGCCCAGAAGCATCTGAATGCCGTTAGCCGAACTCGTGAACTTCACGCTGTTGACGACGATGCACGCGGGCGTCTGACAACCGCTGCAGGCTGTAGAGCCGGTGCTGCGAGAGTTCGAGATGACTAGATTCCCCACGAACATTTCGAAGTCGCCGGGGATGTCCTGCAAATAATTCGAGGGGACGGAGAAGCCGCTTCTGATGATGGCCCTGTTCGGGGTCACCGGATCGATGGTATAGGGCATCAACCCACCTGCGGCTGCGCCATTGGCCCAATCGAAGCAATTCGAGGCTGAAGGTGAGATCGTCGGGTTCGCTGTGATGAAGCCCGTTCGACAGCTGGTCAACCACCACGATGGAAGCGTGGCGCCGTCGGTATGAACGCTTAAGTTGCTCTCCATGCTCGACACCTGCAGCATCCCCTGCGACGGCAGGACGGTGGATACCACCACGATGTTGCTACCCAAGTTGCTCGTGCACGCCGACGTCCGGTTCGAAGGGCCACCATCACCGAAACACGAACTCCACCGAGCGGCGACACCCGCGCCGAACGCCGCGGGGACGTTCACGACGGCGAGCATGGCCAACAGGACGGCGATGCCCCGCGCCCATGACATGGAAGCGCGTGAAGGGCCATGCTTCGTCACTTTCGATCCGGAACGCATCATCACGGGGCTCCTCGATCAAGCGGGGCCGGGCACGGCGGGTGAATCCACCATGCGGAGCTGGGGGGCGGCGGTCGTCACCCAGTCGAGCCACGCGATTCCACGCGAGGCTGCGGATCGCGAATACGAATCGCGACCGCGGCAGTATATGGATTCGAGTGCGCACAATACAAATACGAGCTCGTTTACCCATAACGCGTTGCGCTGGAAGCATCAACGCGACGCAACACCGCCCCGCGGACGGCGGCCGCTCAGGCCCGTATGACGCAGGTGACGACTATTGCCCCGCGCCGCCCGACAGCAGCACCACGGCCACCAGCGCCAGGGCCACACCTACGCGTTGGCGCGTGGTGAGGCGCTCGTGCAGTACGAAGCGCGCGAGCACCAGCGTGGTCGCGGGCGCGAGCGAGACCAGCGTGGCGATGAGGCTCAGCGGTGCGCGCTGCACCGCGAGCAGGTAGAGGATGTTGCCGGTCACGTCGGTGACCATGCCGCCCAGCATGACGCCGCGAGCCGGCGCGGGCAGCGCCACCGGGGCACGACGCAGCAACACGAGAGCCCACAGGCACACGCTCGCGCTGAGTCGTCCGGCCACGAGCGGCCACCCGCTCGACCCCGGCTGCACGCGCGCCAGCGCGACGAGGAAGAACCCCACCAGCAGCCCCGCCGCGGCCGCCACCCACAGGCCCCGACGCGCGGCGCTGGCGTCGGCGTCACCGCGATCCGACGCGCCGTGCGACTCGCCGCCGCTCACCAGCACCACCGCGCTCGCCCCGAGCACGATGCCCGCGAGCGGGCCCCACCCCGGTCGCTCGCCGCCCGCCAATCCGGCCACCACGGGAACGGTGAGCGCGACCAACGACACGAGCGGGGCGGCGGTGCTCACCACACCGATGGCGAGCGCGTGGTAGAGCAACGTCACGCCGATGCCACCGCAGGCTCCCGCGAGCGCGGCCCACGCGAGGTCGTCGGGGCGCGTCACGCCGGGTGCGAACACGGCGTAGCCGACCAACGGCACCACACCGAGGATCTGGAACCACGCGGTCACCGTGAGCACGTTCGCGCGCCGCGCCCCGATGCCGCCGAGGAAATCGGCGACGCCGTAGAACGCCGACGACGCGAACGCCATCAGGTACGGCAGCACGAACGCTCCGTCATGCGCTCACACCGAGCCAGCCGTTCCCCGCGCGCGCGGCACGCCCCTCGGCCTCCAGCTTCTCGAGGTGCGCGAGCAACGACCTCTCGGCCCAGCCCCACAACTCGGGCTTCGTGTCGGCGTACACGACGGGCACCAACTCGCCCAGCGTCCGCGCCTCGGGCGCGGCCTCCTGCAACGCCGCCACCACCTTGCCCTCGCGCTCCATGCGATGCGCGATGAGCGCGCGGATGCGACGCACCGCCGCACCGCTGGGCGAACCGTGCGCGGGGAACAGCGTCTCGGGCTGCAGCGCCGCGCAACGCTCCAGCGACGCCAGGTACTGCCGCAGGTCGCCGTCGGGCGGGTCGATCACCACGCTTCCCGGCCCACCGGGCAACAGGTCGCCGCACACCAGTGCGCGCCGCCGCGGCATCCACAGCGAGATGGAGTCGCGCGTGTGCCCCGGCGTTTCGAGCACGGTGAGCGCCCAGTCGTTGTGCCCGGGTGCCAGCGGCAGACGATCGCCGTCCTTCACCGCGAGGTCGATCGGCATGCGACCGGCCAGCGCCGCGTGCCCCACCACCTTCGCCCCGAAGCGCTCGCGACACGCCTGCACACCACCCGTGTGGTCGGGGTGGTGATGCGTCACCACCACCAGCTTCACCTGCCGCCCCTCGGACTCGAGGTGATCGGTCAACGCGAACAGGTCGCGCAGGTGCTCGGGGTCCCCGCTGCCCGGGTCCACCAACGCCAGCTCGCTCTCGCCCAGCAGGTACGCGTTCGTGTGCCGCGCGGGCGGCAGCGGCCGCGTGGGCATGGCGTGCAGCACGACGCCGTACTGCAGTTCGACACGCCGCACGGGCGTGGCGGCGCGCTCGGGGCCCACGGCGAGTCGCTCGAGCAGGCGCTCGTCGCCCTCGGCGAGCGCGATGAGTGTCCACAGGATGGGGGCGGCGAACGTGAGCTGTCCGTGTCGCCAGCGATCCAACGCCGCGAGCGGCTTCACCCACTCCCCGCTCGCGAGTTCACCGGGCAGGATGGTGGGCTCCTGACCCTCGGGCAGGAACGCCACGAAGAACAGCGTGTCGAACCTCACCGGTGCGAACACCGGCGTCTGCCAGCGCCCCGCGAACGCGAGTCGCTCGGGCGCCAAGCGCCAACCGTGTCGCGTCGCGACGTCGGCCAGCGTGGCGCGAGCCGCGAGCAGGTCCTCGCGCGCCGCGGCGAGCGAGTCCGCGTCCACCGCGCCGTCGTGTCCCACGAGTACGCCCGTCTCCTCCAACGCCTCGCGGATCGCGCACACGCGTGCGGCACGTTCGAAGTCGTCGGGCACCGCGCGCGGGCACGGGGAACGCCGCGTCGGCCGCGTCCACCTTACCGCCGGGGAACGCCATGAAGCCCGGCTGGAACGGCACCGCGTCGCTGCGCCGCACCCAATACACCTCGCGCTCGGGGCCCTCGCCGCGCACCAGCACCACGCACGCGGCGTCGCGGAACGTCTTCGCGCTCACCGCCGCCCCTTGCGCTGAGCGGTACGCGCCAGCGTGATGAAGCGCTCCATGGGGAGCGCGGCGATGGTGTCGGCGATGGCGTCGGGGGCGAGGTCGGCGAGTGAGCGGAACCGCACGCAAGCACGCCCCATGTCGAGGCGCAGCCCCGCTCGCCGGAAACCGGCGCGAAGCCGGCGGTCCAGTGCCGGCATGAGATACGGCCCCATCAGGTGGAGCGACATGTGCGCCTTCTGGCTGGCCAGCGCGGCGAGCATGAGAGGCTCGCCGTTGTAGGTGTCCGGGTACGCGCGCAGCGGCACCTGCCACACGATCATCCCGTGCGCCAAGGCCTCGCGATATCCCTCGGGGAGGTTCGCGCGCACGAGCGCGCGCACGGCCTTCAGGGACTTGCGACGATCCTCGGGAAGGGCGGCCAGATAGGTCGCCACGGTGCCGGGGGCGGGGTTCGATCGTGGGCTCATGAGGGGATCCCGTGTGAGAGGTGGCACAAGCCCGCAGGATAACGCGGCCGCGCGCGAGCGCGCCATGCGCGACGACGCCCGCTCCGCACGGGGCGGAGCGGGCGTGTCGAGTGGTTGAGGACCGCGGTTCAGCGCGCGAGCACGTGATCCACGGCCTTGAGCAGGATGGTCATGGCCTCGTCCACCTCGGCGCGCGTGATGTCGAGCGGCGGGCGGA
>JBEGJG010000145.1:0-11605 GCA_041184705.1 Candidatus Eiseniibacteriota bacterium | reverse complement strand
CTCACGCTGCGTCCGTCACGTTGCGAGCGCCTGATCGGCCTGCCGTTCACCGCGGGTCGCTGCGCCGAGTTGCTCGAGGCGCTCGAGTTCGGCGTGCAGCGCGGCGACGCCCTCACCGTGACCGTGCCCACGTGGCGATCGGACGTCTCGCTCGAGGACGACCTCGTCGAGGAGGTCGCGCGTTCGAACGGCTACGACCGCATCCCCGAGGCCGCGCTCGAGACCGGTGGCGCGTACGCCACGCGCGGCGTGCGCGAGCGCGTCGTGCGCAAGGCGCGAGAGAGCATGCTGGCGCTGGGCTTCCACGAGGCCTGGTGCGGTTCGCTCGTGTCCGAGGCCGAGGCCGCCGCGTGCGCCCGCCTGCTCGGGGACACCGCCGAGTCGGTGGTGCGCCTGTCGAACCCCATGTCGCGCGAGAGCGAGGTGCTGCGTCCCAACCTGATCCCGGGTCTGCTGCGAGCGGTCGCCACCAACCTGCGCCACGGCTCGGCCAGCGTGCGCCTGTTCGAGGTCGGCGCGGGCTTCGTGGCGGTGCCGGGGGAGAAGCTGCCGCGCGAGACGCTGTTCGTGACCGCGGTCATCGCCGGTCCGCGCTTCCGTCACACGCACGACCCGGTGCCCACCCGGCCCGAGGGGGCGTACGACCCGCGAGCGGCGGCCGACTTCCTCGACGCCAAGGGCCTTTTCGAGGCGTGGTTGGATGAGATGCGCGTTGACTCGCCCGAATGGCGGGCCTATGCTGCCGACGGCTGGAAATCCGGTGCCAGTGCGGAAGTTGCGGTCGGGACTTCACGCATCGCTTGGGCCGGACGACTCGCGCAGGACCTGCTCCGGTCCTGGGACATCGAGGTGCCCGTCCACGCCTTCGTGGCGGTCCTCGATCCCCTCGCCGAAGGCGCCTCCGCGGTGGTCCGTGCTCGGGTGCCCGGCCGTTTCCCGCCGGTGCGTCGCGACCTCGCGTTCTTCGTCCCGCGCGGCACGACGCATGCCGAGGTCGAGCGCCAGCTCACCGGTTCCGCCGGGGAGTGGTTGCACTCGGTCGAGTTGTTCGATGTCTACGAAGGTCCCGGAACCCCGGCGGGCATGAAGAGCCTCGCGTACGCCCTTCAGTTCCAGCACGCGGAGCGCACGCTCACCGAGGCCGAGGTCACGGAACTCCAGACACGGATGGTGACCGCTGTGACGCAGGGATGCGGCGGTCAGCTGAGGGAACGCTCATGAACGCCACCGCCACCGCCGTCACCACGACGTCCGATCTCGACCGTCTCGCCGAACGCGTCGAGCGTGCCGCCGCGCTCGTCCAGGACCTGCGCCAGCGCAACTCGAACCTCGAGCAGGAGCACATCGCGCTCGGGCAGCGCACCGAGCGCCTGACCGCCGAGCACACCGCGCTCACGTCGCGCACCACGCAGCTCGAGCAGGACCACGCCGCGCTCACGAAGCGGCACGCCGAGCTGGAGGAGCGCTGGACCGCGCTGCAGGCCAAGGCCGCGCAGCTCGAGCAGGACCACGCCGCGCTCACCACCGCGAACACCGAACTCACCGAGCGCCAGAGCACCATGGGCGCGCAGGGCGAGCTCGCCGAGAAGGAGCGCGCCCGCCTCGAGCAGGAGCTCGCGCTGCTCACCGAGATGCAGGAAGCCCTCAACACCAAGTACTCGAACTCCGAGCAGGAGCGTCTCGCGCTGCTCAAGCGGTTCGAGGAACTGCAGTCCAAGCTCCAGGGCCAGGATGCCGGATCGCTCGTCGCCGAACTCGCCGCGCTCAAGAAGGAGCAGCGCGAGTGGGTCGCCGAGCGCCGGGACGTGGCCTCCCGTATCGAGGCGATCACCGCGAAGCTCGACCGCCTCGACTGAACCCCGTACCGGGCCCCGCTCACGCGGTGCCGCCCGGCGCGGTCATGACGCAGCACACCGACGCAGCGAGAAGCGGCGGAGGACAGCGACGATGGACACGACTTCGGACACCAACCCGGGGCCCTCACGCGACGGCAAGACCGCCGTGCAGGTGCAGATCCTCGGTCACCAGCTCTCGATCCGCAGCGACGCCGACGAGAAGTACATCCTCGAGGTGTCGCAGTACGTGGATCGCAAGATGCGCGAGGTGACCGAGAAGCTGCCCGTGGCCTCGGTGTCCAAGGTCGCGATGCTGGCGTCGCTGAACATCGCCGATGAATTGTTCAAGGAGCGATCCCAGCAGAAGCAGGCGGGTTCCCAGGCGAACGGACGCGCGGCCGAACTCATCCGGCGTCTGGACGAGGTGCTCGACGAGGCCCCGTGAGGGCTCGCTTCTGCCGGTGAGCGACTTGCGATCCGCCCCGCCCGGGGCCGTGGCGTAGCCGTCGTCCGCTTCCGCTCCCGGGACTTCTCCCTGCTGTACCGACCCCTCGGCGGGGGGCCGGGGAAGAGGCCCGCATGTCGTTCGGCATCTGGATCGCCCTCGTGGCCGGGGGCGTCGTGCTGGGCACCGCGCTCGGTTGGTTCGTGCGCTCCCAGTTGGGTCGCGCCCGACTGCGCGCGACCGAGCAGCGCGCCGAGACCGTCCTGTCCGACGCCCGCCGTGAGGCCGAGGCGCTCAAGCGCGACGCCGCGCTCGCCGGGCGCGAGGAGTCGCTGCGCATGCGGCAGGAGGTCGAGCGCGAGCTGCTCCAGAACCGCAACGCCCAGCTCGAGACCGAGCGCGCCTTCCAGCAGAAGGAGGCGGCGTTCAACCGTCGCGTCGAGCTGATCGACAAGAAGGAGCGCGACCTCAAGGCGGTCGAGACCGATCTCGCCGGACGCGAGGCCGGACTGGCCGAGCACCGCACGCAGGTCGAGGCGCTCGAGCAGGAGCAACGCGCGAAGCTGGCGCGCATCGCGGGGCTCTCGCCCGAGCAGGCGCGCGAGCAGTTGGTGGCCTCGATCGAGCAGGAGGCCCGCTCCGAGGCCGCACGCCGGACCGCCGAGGTCCGCGACACCGCGCAGCGCAACGCCGAGCGCGAGGCGCGCAAGATCATCGCACTCGCCATCCAGCGCTACGCGGGCGACCACGCCAGCGAGTCGAGCGTGTCGGTGGTGCAGCTGCCGAGCGACGACATGAAGGGCCGCATCATCGGGCGCGAGGGTCGCAACATCCGCTCGTTCGAGGTCATCACCGGGGTGGACGTGATCATCGACGACACGCCCGAGGCCGTGATCCTGTCGGCCTTCGATCCGGTGCGACGCGAGATCGCGCGCCTGTCGCTCGAACGCCTGGTCGCCGACGGCCGCATCCACCCGGCCCGCATCGAGGAGATCGTGGCCAAGGTGCGCGCCGAGGTCGAGGGACGCATCGCCGAGATGGGCGAGATGGCGTGCCTCGAGGTGGGTGCGCACGGCGTGCACCCCGAATTGCAGAAGCTCATGGGGCGCCTGCACTACCGCACCAGCTACGGGCAGAACATCCTGCGCCACTCGGTCGAGGTCGCGCACCTGTGCGGCATGATGGCGGCCGAGATCGGCATGGACCAGACCATGGCCAAGCGCGGCGGGCTGCTGCACGACATCGGCAAGGCGATCGACCACGAGCAGGAGGGCACCCACCCGGCCCTCGGCATGGAGGTCGCGGCCCGCTACGGCGAGCCCCAACCCGTGCTGGAGGCCATCGGGTATCATCACGACGACTACGCCGGGGGCAGTCTGTGGCCGGTGCTGGTGAGCGCGGCCGCGCGGCGCGAGAGCCTCGAGACCTACGTGAAGCGTCTCGAGTCGCTCGAGCGCATCGCGAACGCGTTCACCGGCGTCGAGCGCAGCTACGCCATCCAGGCGGGCCGCGAGGTCCGCATCATGGTGGAGCACCAGAAGGTGGACGACGCGCGCGCGCAGGGACTGGCGGGCGAGATCGCCCGGCGCATCGAGAAGGAACTCCAGTACCCGGGTCAGATCCGGGTCACCGTGATCCGCGAGACGCGGGCCACGGACTACGCCAAGTGATGGGGCTTCACGGGAGGGACGCGTGACCAACATCCTGTTCGTCGCCGACGTCATCGGTTCGCCGGGGCGCGACGTGCTGCACGGGCTGCTGCCCGAGTTGCGCCGCCGCCACGAGGTGAACCTCGTGATCTGCAACTGCGAGAACTCGGCCGCCGGCTTCGGGGTCACCCGCGACGTGGCGCGCGACCTGTTCTCGGCCGGCTGCGACGTGCTCACCGGTGGCAACCACCTGTGGGACAAGAAGGACGCGATGGAGTACATCGGGGACGAGCCCCGCTTGGTGCGGCCCGCGAACCTGCCCGAGGGCACACCCGGGCGCGGCTGGCGCGTGGTGAAGGCCGACAACGGCGTGCCCGTGGCCGTCATGAACCTGCTCGGCCGCGTGTTCATGAAGGAGGCCGAGTGCCCGTTCCGCACCGCCGACGCCGCGCTCGCGCAGATGGGCGACCAGGCCAAGGTGGTGTTCGTGGACTTCCACGCCGAGACGACCGCCGAGAAGATCGCGCTCGGCTGGCACCTCGACGGCCGCGCGTCCGCCGTGATCGGCACGCACACGCACGTGCAGACGGCCGACGACCGCATCCTGCCGGGGGGCACGGCGTGCCTGACCGACGCCGGCATGACGGGCGGGTTCGACAGCGTCATCGGCATGGACCGTGGCGCCGCGCTGCGCCGCTTCCTCACGTTGCTGCCCGAGCGCCTCACGCCGTCGCCCGGCGACCTGCGCCTGAACGCGGTGCTGCTCGCGGTGGACGAGACGACCGGACGCGCGACGCGCATCCAGCGCCTGCAGGTGCCGTTCGTTCGCGAGGGTGCTGCCGGTGCGGGGACGACCGGCGCATCGGGCGAGGCCCGCACCGCGCGGCTGCTCACGGGTGAGGAGCCCGCGGAAGCGGCGCGCATCGAGGCGCGCATCCGCACCCAGGTGCTGCTCGACGCCGGCGTCACGCCGAAGCTCGCGCTGGTCTCGGTGGGCGACGACCCGGCCTCGCAGGTCTATCTCAAGAAGAAGCACGAGGCGTGCGCCGAGGCCGGCATCGCGGTCGAGCGCGTGCGGTTCGCCGCCGGCACCTCCACCGACGACGTGGTGCGCCGCGTGCGCGAACTGGGCGCCGACCCGTCGGTGCACGGCATCCTCGTGCAGTTGCCGCTCGCTTCCCCCGCGCAGAGCGACCCCGTGCTCGAGGCCATCCCGCCGCACAAGGATGTGGACGGCTTCCATCCCGAGAACGCCGGCCGTCTCGCCGTGGGCCTGCCGTGCTTCGTGCCCGCGACGCCGTTCGGCGTGCTGCGCCTGCTGCAGCACTACGACATCCCCCTGAAGGGCCGTCACGCCGTCGTGCTGGGCCGCAGCCACATCGTGGGCCGCCCCATGGCGACGCTGCTCTCGAGCCGGCCGCAGGACATGACGGTCACGATCGGCCACTCGGGCAGCGACCCATCACGCCTGCGCGCGCTCGCGCGCGAGGCCGACGTGCTGGTGGCCGCGGTCGGCAAGCGCCACATGGTGACGGCCGACTGGGTCAAGCCCGGTGCGGTGGTCGTGGACGTGGGCATCCACCGCGAAGCGCCCGCGCCCGGCAGCAACAAGTCGCGTATCACGGGTGACGTGGAGTTCGAGAGCGTGCGCCACGTGGCGGGCGCGATCACCCCCGTGCCCGGCGGGGTGGGCCCCATGACCGTGGCGATGGTGGTGCTGAGCACCGTGATCGCCGCCGAGCGCCAGTCGGCGCCCGTGAGGGTCTGAACCCGTGGCGACCATGCCCGCGCCCGACGACCGGATGCTGTCCGTCTCGGAGATCACGAACTCCATCCGCACCATGCTCGGCGACGCGTTCCCGGGCGTGTGGGTGAAGGGCGAGATCTCGGGCTTCCGCGGTCCCAACAACTCGGGGCACGCGTACTTCAGCGTGAAGGACGCCAACGCCACGCTGACACGAAGCTCACCTTCGTGCCGCGCGACGGCATGGAGGTCGAGGTGTTCGGCAACGTCGACGTGTACCCGCCCAGCGGCAAGTACCAGCTCATCGTGAAGCAGATCCGCCCGGCCGGCATCGGCGCACTGCTGCTGCAACTCGAGGAGCTCAAACGTCGCCTGGCCGCCGAGGGGTTGTTCGACACCGATCGCAAGCAGGACCTGCCGCGCTATCCGCACACGATCGGCGTGGTCACCTCGCCCATCGGGGCGGCGGTGCGCGACATCCTCAAGGTGCTGCGCGGTCGCTGGCCCGGGGTGCGCATCGTGCTCGCGCCGGTCAAGGTGCAGGGCGAGGGTGCGGCCGCCGAGATCGCCGCGGCCATCGAGCGCTTCGACCGCTGGGGCGGGGCCGACGTGCTCATCGTGGGGCGCGGCGGCGGCTCGATCGAGGACCTGTGGGCGTTCAACGAGGAGGTGGTGGTGCGCGCCATCGCCGCCGCGCGCACGCCCATCATCTCGGCGGTGGGCCACGAGGTGGACACCACGCTCGCCGACTTCGCCGCCGACCGACGCGCGGCCACGCCCAGCAACGCGGCCGAGATCGCGGTGCGCGACTCCAACGCGGTGCGCCGCGAGATCGTGGACACCGTGCGCCGCATGGGGCTGTCGCTGCGACATCGCGTGCGGAACCTGCGCGCCCAGCTCCAGTCGCTGCTCAAGCAGCACGGCTTCCGGCGCGTGAAGGACGTGTTCAACACCTTCCGGCAGCGCACCGACGAGTTCCGACAACGGCTCGACGAGGCGATCCACGACCGTCTCGCGCACGAGCGCGACCGGCTCACCCGCGCGCGCGGCACCTACGCGTTCCGCGAGGCCCTGCCGCGCCGTCTCGCCGATGCGCGCACCACGCTGGATCGCACCCGGACCGCGCTCGACGACGCCATCGTGACGCAGGTGCAGGACCGGCGCCGCGCCGCGTTGGCGCTGGCCGACCGACTGCGCGCACTGTCGCCGCGTCAGGTGCTCGAGCGTGGCTACGCCCTTGTGAAGGGGCCCGACGGGCGCTTCGTGCGCTCGGCCTCGACGCTCACCCCCGGAACCACCGTGACCCTGGAGTTCGCGAGCGGCGAAGCCGACGCGACCGTGACGAACCTGCGAGAGGGAGGAACCGATGGCACGCAGCCGAAGCGACGCCGCTGAGGGCACCCCGCCCGACTTCGAGACCAGCATGAAGCGCCTCGAGACGATCGTGGAGGAGCTCGAGGGCGGCGAGCTGTCGCTCGAGGACTCGATCAAGCGCTACGAGGAGGGCATGAAGCTGTCGCGCCACCTCACCACCGTGCTCGACGAATCCGAGAAGCGCATCGAGCGTCTGGTCGAACGCGCCGACGGTCCCACCACCGAGCCCATGGAGTCCGGCGGTCCCGAGGACAACGGGACGCTGTTCTGATGGCCGCTCGTTCGACCGCGTTCGTTCCCGGATTCGAACCCTGGCGCGAGGCCGTCGAGGCTCGGCTCGCGCGCGCCCTGCGTGAGCGCGGCGACGGCCCGGGTCGCATCGGGCAGGCCGTGCGCTACGCCGCGCTCTCGCCGGGCAAGCGCGTGCGGCCGCTGTTCGTGCTGGCCGCGTGCGAGGCGGTGGGCGGGCCGTGGAAGCGCGCCCTGCCGGCCGCGCTGGCGGTGGAGTGCGTGCACGCGTTCTCGCTGGTGCACGACGACCTGCCCTCGATGGACGACGACGACTACCGTCGCGGACGACTCACCACGCACCGCAAGTTCGGCGAGGCGCTGGGCGTGCTGTCGGGCGACGCGCTGCTCGCGTTCGCGTTCGAGGAGCTGGCGCGACTCGTCGGCGAGGGCGTGCCCGCCGCTCGCGTGGTCGAGGCCGTGAGCCGACTCGCGCGCGCCTCGGGGGCCGCCGAGCTGGTGGGCGGTCAGGCGCTCGACATCGGGGCCGAGGGTCGCAAGCCCACGGCGCGCCTCGTGCGCGACATCCACGAGCGCAAGACGGGTGCGTTGTTCGGCGCCGCGTTCGCGGTGGGTGCGCTGGCCGGGGACGCCGACCACGCCACGGTGGACGCGCTCGAGAAGTGCGGCCGCCAGTTGGGGTTCGCGTTCCAGATCCAGGACGACCTGCTCAACGCCTCGGCCAAGTCGCTGCGCGCGCTCGGCAAGCGTCCGGGCACGGACGCGGCGCGCGGCAAGGCCACCTACCCGTCGGCCGTGGGAGAGGCCAGGGCCCGGCGCGAGGTGGCGACCATCCTGCGCACCGTGCGCGGCACCCTCACGCGCCGCTGCAGCCGCCCCGAGCGATTGCTCAAACTCATCGACGCCCTCGCCCGCCGCGAACGCTGAACCGCGCGCGGGAGGGGGGCCCGGCGACCCCGGGCGGGCCTTGACACCCCGCACGGGGCCGCCCACCATCCTCGTTCGACCCTCCGCCGGGACACCCCGGCGGCCGCGAGCCCGCTCAAGGAGGACGTCACGGAACCGTTCTGGATCGCCCTCACCGTCGGGCTCATGGTGCAGGGCTTCAAGGGGTTCAGCGCGGTCCTGCGCACCGGCCGCTGGAACCTGCGGCGGTTCGTCGAGACGGGCGGTATGCCGAGTTCGCACTCGGCCTCGGTCGCGGCCCTGTCCACCGCCGTCGGGCTGTGGCACGGGTTCCACACCGTCCTGTTCGGGGTCACCCTCTACTTCAGCCTCATCGTCATGTACGATGCGGCCGGCCTGCGACGCGCGGCCGGGCGGCAGGCGGCGGTCCTCAACCGCCTCATCGAGCGACACTTCCAGCACACCGAAGCGGACACCCAGAAGCTCATGGAGCTGCTGGGCCACACCCCGTTCGAGGTCCTGATCGGCGCCATCGTCGGCGTCGGTTACGCGTTCCTCTGGTACCAGGTCCATCACCCATGAGCATGCTCGAAGGCATCCAGTCGCCCGCGGACGTGAAGAAGCTCGACCGGCAGGGGCTCCAGCAGCTCGCCGCCGAGATGCGTCACGTCATCATCCAGACCGTGGCCCGCAACGCCGGCCACCTCGCGCCCAACCTCGGCGTGGTCGAGCTCACGCTCGCCCTGCACCGGGTGTTCGACTCGCCGCGCGACAAGATCATCTGGGACGTCGGCCACCAGAGCTACCCGCACAAGCTGCTCACGGGTCGCTACGACCGCTTCCACACGTTGCGCCAGCTCGGCGGCATCGCCGGTTACCCGCGCCGCTCCGAGAGCCCGCACGATCCGTTCGGCACGAGCCACGGCAGCACCAGCATCGCCGCCGCGCTCGGCTACGCCGCCGCGCGCGACCTCAAGGGCGAGAAGCACCACGTCATCGCGGTCATCGGCGACGGCGCGCTCACGGGCGGCATGGCGTTCGAGGGTCTCAACAACGCCGGCGAGCTCAAGAAGCGGCTCATCGTGATCCTCAACGACAACGAGATGAGCATCTCGCCGAACATCGGCGCCATCCACCGCTACCTCACCAAGCTCACCACGAGTCGCGTGTACCGCCGCCTCGAGGGCGACGTGTGGGAGCTGCTCGGCAAGCTGCCCGCCGGCGACGCGGCGCGCGAGGCCGCTCACCGCCTCAAGGAGGGCCTGCAGAACATGGTGGCCCCGGGCGTGCTGTTCGAGGAGATGGGGCTCAAGTACTTCGGGCCCATCGACGGCCACGACCTGCCCGTGCTGGAGGAGACGCTGTCGGACCTGCGTCGCTTCGACGGGCCCGTGCTGCTGCACGTCGTCACGCGCAAGGGCCGGGGCTACGGGCCGGCCGAAGGGGACTCGACCACGTTCCACGGCATCGGTGCGTTCGACCCCGAGACGGGCACCGCGAGCAAGGGCTCGAGGAAGTCCTACTCCGCGGTGTTCGGCGAGACCGCGGTGCACATCGCCGAGCAGTTACCCAACGCGGTCGCCATCACCGCGGCCATGACCGAGGGCACGGCGCTCAACCGGTTCGCGAAGGCGTTCCCCGAGCGGTTCTTCGACGTCGGTATGGCCGAGGAGCACGCCGTCACGTTCGCCGCGGGCCTCGCGTGCGAGGGTGTGGTGCCGCTCACCGCCATCTACAGCACGTTCCTGCAGCGCGGTTTCGACCAGATCATCCACGACGCGGCCGTGCAGGACCTCAAGATCGTGTTGTGCCTGGACCGCGCCGGACTGGTGGGCGACGACGGTGCGCCGCAGCACGGCGTGTTCGACATCGGCTACCTGCGCATGATCCCCGGCACCGTCGTCATGCAGCCCATGAACGGCGAGGAGCTGCGCGACATGCTGTGGACCGCGGCGCACTGGAAGGGCAACCGGCCCATCGCGGTGCGTTACCCGCGCGCCAACGTGCCCGAGGAGACGCTCGCCGAGCGCGATCTGCGCGTGCTCGAGATCGGCAAGGCCGAGCAGCTGCGCGCCGGCGGCGACGTGGCGATCCTCGCACTCGGCACCATGGTGGCGCCCAGCCTCGCGGCCGCCGAGCGGCTCGCGGCCCAGGGCATCAACGCCACGGTCGTCAACGCGCGCTTCGCCGCGCCGCTCGACGTCGCCATGTTCACGGGCCTCGCGCGCTCGACCGGTCGCATCGTGACGGTCGAGGAGAACGTCACCGCGGGTGGGTTCGGCGCAGCGGTCAGCGAGATGCTGGCCGCGGCCGACGTCACCGTCCCGGTGCGCCACCTCGGCGTGCCGAACGAGTTCGTGCTGCACGGCAAACGCGACGAACTGCTCGCGCAGGTCGGGCTCGACGCCGCGGGCATCGCGACGCGCGTGCTCGAGTTCGTGCGGAACCCGCTGCACCAGCACAACTGACCGTGGGCGCACGCGGCCGCCGCATCGCGATCGTCGGCCACCTCGGCCGGCCCCAGGTGCGACGCGAGGCGGCGCGCCTGCGCGAGCGTCTCTCGCGGGCCGGGGCCACCGTGCGCATCGAGCGCGAGCTCGCCGCGGCCATCGGGGTCGAGGGTGAACCGATCGAGGCGTTGGCGCGCGGGTGCCACGTCATGATCTCGCTGGGCGGGGACGGCACCGTGCTCACCGCGGGCCGCGCGCTCGCCGGTCGGCGCGGCACGCTGCTCGCGATCAACATGGGCGGTCTCGGGTTCCTGGCCGCGGCCGAGGCGGACGAACTCGACGATGCCGTGCGCGCCGCGCTCGCGGGCCGCTGGCCCGTGGCCACGCGAGCCGGGGTCGAGACACGCATCCGACGCGCGCGCGGGGGCCGGGCGCGTCCCGCGGGCTTCGCGCTCAACGATGCCGTGGTGCGCAGCGCGGTGAGCTACTCGGCCATCCACCTGCGCGTCTCGGCGCTCGGTCACGACCTCGGCCATCTGGTCGCCGACGGACTCATCGCCGCCAGCGCCAGCGGCTCGACCGCGTACTCGCTGTCGGCCGGCGGCCCGCTCGTGGCGCCCGACGTGGACGCGCTGGTGGTGACGCCGGCGTGCGCGCACGCGCTCGGCAGCCGCTCGCTCGTGCTGGGTCGCGGCTCGCTCGTGAAGGTGCGGCTCATCAGTCCGGGTCCGGCGTTGCTCGTGCTCGACGGGCAGGAGGCCGAGGAACTCGTGAAGGACGACGAGATCGAGCTGCAGCTCGCGCGCGACCGCGTGCGCGTTTACGAGAACCCCGCCCGCCCGTTCCTGCGCACGCTGCAGGCCAAGCTCGGCTGGCAGGGGAGCGAGCGCCGCAGCCTCTAGGCGAGCGGAGCCGCGCGCGTCAGCGCGCGGTCGAGCGCGTGGCGCTCCAGG
>JBEGJG010000144.1:0-5777 GCA_041184705.1 Candidatus Eiseniibacteriota bacterium | reverse complement strand
CTCGTGCTCGACTGCGTGGACCAGACGTGGACGCGCGTGCACCCCGACGGCACGCCGCCCGTGGCGCGCGCCGGTCACACGGCCGTGTACGACTCCACGACCGACCGCATGATCGTGTTCGGCGGTCGTTCCGACACGGGTGTGCTCGCCGACGTGTGGGTGCTCACGAAGGCCGTGGGCTTGAACTACCCGGCGTGGGTCAAGCTCAACCCCACGGGTTCGGCGCCTTCGGCACGCACGAACGCGACCGCGGTGTACGACCCGGGAACGAACCGCATGATCGTGCACGGCGGTGAGAACGGCGCGAGCCCCGCGGCCGCCCTGTCCGACACGTACGTGCTCACGAACGCCAACGGTCTCGGCGGCACGCCCGCCTGGACGCTGCTCGCGCCCGCCTCGGCACCGCCCGCGCGCACCGTGCACGCGGCCGCGTACGACCGCGGCTCGAACCGCATGATGGTGTTCGGAGGACGCTCGGTGCCGGGCGACTGCACGACCTCGCGCAGCGACGTCTGGGTGCTCGCCAACGCGAACGGTCTCGGTGGGGCGCCCGTGTGGACCGAGTTGTCGCCCACCGGCACCGGCCCCACGGCACGCTCGCATTCGGGCGCGGCGTGGGACGCGCCCACGGGACGACTGATCGTGACCGGCGGCGACGCCTGCGGGAGCGCCGACCTCGGCACGTGGTTGCTCGCCAACGGCAATGGCCTCGGAGGTACGCCCGCGTGGAGCGCGCTCACCCCGGCGCGCCTGCCGGCTCCGGGCTGGACGCTCGCGCGTTACGCCTACGACGCCGAGTACCGCTGGCTCGACGCGTTCGGCGGCATGGTCTCGACGGCTTACGTGGACACCGCGTACACGCTGTCGCCGGCCGACGGCTCGGGCGCGAGCGATTGGTACGGCCGCAACTTCTACGGCACGCGGCCCACGCCGCGCGCGTTCCACAGCATGGTGCTCGCTCCGGCGCAGCACACCGCGGTGGTGTTCGGCGGCATCACGGCCTCGGGCCGCTCACGCGAGGTGTGGCGTCGCGCACTCGATCGCGGCCCGGTGCTGGACGTGGATGGACCGCCGGCCCCGGTGGTGCCCACGCGCACCGCGTTCGCGCTGCCGCCCGCCCCGAACCCCGCGGTGGGGGTGGTGCGCATGGCGGTGGACCTCGCGCGCGAGCAGCACCTCGCCCTCGAGGTGTTCGACGTCACCGGTCGTCGTGTGGCCGTGATCCACGACGGCGTGCTTCCCGCCGGCCGGCACTCGTTCGAGTGGGGCGGAGCGGTCGCGGGCGCCAGCACGTCGCGAGCGGGCGTCTATCTGGTGCGCATGGCGGCGAGCGACCGCACCCAGGTGGCGCGACTGGTGCGCGTGGAGTGATCCGCAGGCTCGGGTGACTCCGCGGGCGGTTCCTCGGGAACCTCGCGCGGGGTCACCGGTCTCTCGGGAACCTCACCGGGTACGGGTTCGACCCGCTCCGGCACCTCGACCGGCGGCGGCGCGGGCGTGCCCGGGGAGGGCGCGGGCCAACGGGCGTGCGTCATGGCACCACCCCCACGTCCACGCGGTCGGGTACCCCCTCGACCCCTGCGGTCCGTAGGAGCCACGCGCCCACGACCGGTGCGACGGGCACCACCTGCAGGAACGCACCCGCGAGGTCGCTGGCGCGCGGATGGCTGTCGGTGACCACCAACGCATCGAGCAGGCGGCTGTCCTCGATGCGTCCGAGGGTCTCGCCCGGGAGCACGGCATGCGTCACGAACGCGCTCACGCGTGCGGCCCCCGCCTCGCGTAGCGCACGCGCCGCGCCCAGCAGGGTGGAGCCGCTGCGCACGAGGTCGTCGTGCAGCACCACGTTGCGATCGCGCACCTCGCCCACGAGCCCCACGACCTCGGTGCGCTCGGGCCCCAGTCGGCGCTTGTGCACGAACGCGGTCGCCGCACCGAGTCGCTCGGCGACGCGCTGCACGCGTGCCGCGCGTCCGGCGTCGGGACTGGCGAGCACGAGTCCCGTGCCGCCGAGCCGACGCGCCACCACCTCGACCAGCGTGTCGGTCGGCAGCACCGAAGCGCGCCACGACGCGGCGAAGAAGAACGGCAGCGACTCGTCGTGCGGGTCGAGCAGCACGAGACGGTTGCCCCCCGGCGCGCGCGGCACGGCCGAGAACAGCAGGGCACGCGTGCGGGCGGTGACCACCTCGCCCTCCATCGTGGCGCGTTCCATCGTGCCGTAGCCGTAGAACGGCAGCACGATCGTGAGACGACCGGCGCCTTGGTCCACGAGCGAGCAGGCGAGATCGAGCATGGCGGTGGTCTGCGACTCCTGCGTGGTGCCCCCGAGCAGCACCACGTCACGTCCGCGCACGGGGGCGAGCACGCGCAGGTGTCGCTCGCCGTCGGGGAAGCGACGCCACTCGATGCGCCCCGCCTCGTACCCGTAGGTGCGACACAGCGCATCGCGCATGCCGGCGTAGGGTTCGGTCGAGAACACGAGCAACGACACGGGACCTCCTTAGGCGGGATGATGCACGTCGCGTTCCCGCACCGACTCCGCGAGACGCTCGACCACGCGTTCGTCGGACACCGGCTCGAAGTCGCGATAGAACGTGCCCACGGCCCAGAACTCCTCGGGCGTGTGCAGGCACACGAGGCGCTCGCAGAGCGCGCGCACCTCGTGCAGGGCCGCACGCGGTGCCACCGGGACCGCGACGACGATCTCGCGCGGCGCCCGAGCGCGCACCGCGCGCAACGACGCGAGCAGGGTGGAACCGGTGGCGATGCCGTCGTCCACCAACACGACCGACCGACCCGCCACCTCGGCCTGCGGCCGCGCACCTCGGAACAGGCGTGCGCGACGCACCATCTCCTCGCCCTGTCGCACGCGCTCGCGCTCGAGGTGCTGGCGTGCCGCATCGCCCAGAGCCGGGGCGTGCGGGTTCATGACCACCTCGCCGGTCTCGGAGAGCGCACCGAGCGCGTACTCGGGCTGGCCCGGCGCGCCGAGCTTGCGGGCCAGCACCACGTCGAGCTCGGCCCCGAGATGCTGCGCGATGGGGACCGCGACCTCGATGCCCCCGCGCGGGATCGCGAGCACCAACGGACGCACGAGAGGCATGCGCGCGAGACGCTCGGCGAGCTGACGGCCGGCGTCGGCGCGATCCTCGAACAGGATCGTCATGGCTTGGGCTCCTCGGGCAGATGACGCACGAACCAGCTCGTCGCGAGCCGTGCCGCCCATTCCAGTGCGCCCGCTTCCTCGAAGAGGTGCGAGGCCCCCGGAACCTGGGCGAGCTGCCGCATTCCTGCGAGTTCGGGGAGCGCGAGCCGATTGAGTCGCAACACCTCGGCGTCGCGCCCTCCCACGATGAACAGGGTGGGGGCGTGCACGAACGGCAACCAGCCCTCGGCCAGATCGGGCCGCCCTCCGCGCGAGACCACCGCGCGCACGCCGGGCTCGCGCGCGGCGGCCACGAGGGCGGCGGCCGCACCGGTGCTCGCACCGAACAGCCCCAACGGCACGTCGGCGGTGCGCGGATCACGGAACGCCCAGTGCACCGCGGCGAGCAGTCGGTCGGCGAGCAGCGTGACGTCGAAGACGTTGCCGCGTTCCTCGGCCTCGTCGGCCGTGAGCAGGTCGAACAGCAGGGTCGAGAGTCCGGCCTGCTGCAGCGTGCCCGCGACGAAACGGTTGCGCGGACTGTGCCGGCTGCTGCCGCTGCCGTGCGCGAACAGCACCACGCCCGTCGCGTGCGGCACCGTGGTGAGATCGCCCTCGAGCACCACACCGTCGGTGGGGATCCTCACATGGGAGAGGACTCCCGGTTCCGATACGACCTCCGGTTCCCACATCAGCATGTCGCCCTCCTCGCGCGTCCTCGCGCGGTTCGGAACGACTGCAAGCGCGGTGCCACGAGCGATGCGCTCACGGTGCCATGGCGGAACCGGTGGGAATGCGGGCCGTGACACGTTCACGACCGGCACGAGCACCGTGAAGGGCCGCTCGACCTGTCAGGGGCACCCTCGCCACTGACACGTTGTCACCGCGGGCGAGGCCCCCTGCAGGCGACCCTATGGTTCAGAGGTCGAGCCGCAGCGTCTGCAGAGCGCGTGCGGGGACACGAAGGCGCACGTGGCGGTCGCCCACCACGACGGCGGCCTCGTGCGACACGCGGGAACGGTTGAACGCGATCACGGTGACGGTGCGCCCGTCGGCCGCGCGCACGGCGACCGCGTGGAAGTCGTCCTCGGCGAGTCGCGAACCCTCGACGACCGTGTCGAGCACACGGTCCCCCGGACGCACGTACCGAGCCACGTGCGCGATGACGTCGAAGACCGGCGTGCGCAGCACCGTCCCCGAGGTGGAGTCCACCATGAGCGGTGCGGCACAGCGGTTGGCCTGGTGGTTGGGCCCCCCACGTGAATCGAGCACGAGGTTCCAGTCGATCCACCCGGTCAGCCCGTGCCGCAGCCCCACCACGAGATCGCGCGCGTAGCGGTCCACGGGCGAGTAACGCGGGTGCCAGTGACGCTCGGCCGCGCTCGCCCAGTCCCAGCCCCAGTCGGTGGCCTCGGCACGCCACCACCAGTCGGGGTCGGACCATCCGCGGAACCGTCCCCCGGGCGAGTTGTTCTCGGAGGCGATCGCATCCACGCAGCCCTCGGTGTGCACGAGCGACCGCCCCGGGGCGATGAAGCGCAGCGAGTCGAGGATGTCGGGTCGCGCGCTCGCGGTGGCCGAGTACCAATGCACCGCGGTGCCGTGCACCTGCGCTGCGCAGAGGGAGTCCTCGAACACGCGGCGGGCGTACTCGAGGGCGATCGACTCGCGGTTCTGGTCGTACTGCAGGATGCGCACGCCGAGCGGCACGAGTGCGGGACCCAGGTGGTCGCGGATGAGGTCGCGCGCCTCGTCGGGGCCCATCTCCATGCTCTCCCATTGTCCGCCCACGCCGAGCGGCTCGTTGACCGGCGTCACCGCCCACACGGGCACGCCGAGCGCGTCCAGTTCGCGCACCCAGCGCGCGACGTAGCGCGCGTAGGTGCCACGATGCCCGGGAAGCAGTCGTCCGCCCGCCACGCCCTTGTCGAAGTACGCGCCGTTCGCCTTCATCCACGGCGGCGCGGTCCATGCGCTGCCGACCAGACGCAGCGCGGGCTGGCGCGCGAACGCATCGCGCAGCAACGGGAGCACGTCGTAGGTGGGCTCGGTCGCGCCCGCGAACCCGGCGCGGTCGGGAGCGAGCGTGAACGCCGCGAGCGCGGTGTCGCCCGCGACCGGGGCGTAGTCGTAGCGACCCTGCACCGTGAAGTCGCACGACCCGATGTGCGTGCGCGCCAGCGTGAGGTCGGCCCCCTCGGGACCGAAGCAGGCGTCGAGCAGCTCGGCGCGCTCGGCGGCACTGCGGTGCGCGAGCACGTACGCGCTGGCCTCGGTGAGCGAACCCCCGATGCCCTCGATCGTCTGCCGCGGCACGTCGAGCCGCACGCGCACCACCACGGGCGCGCGCGCAGGACCACGTCGCCACGAGGGGACCGGCAGGGCGCGCATGCGGTCACCGGCCGCGCTGGTCTGGATGAACGCGGGCCCCTCGACCCGAACCATGCTCGGGGGATCGCATGATCGCCGCCCTGCTCGCGGCCGCGGTCCTGGGGGCGCCCGGCACGTTGCCGCTGCGGCTGGGGGGCGAACGGCCCGCGTTCATCCAGACCAGCGCGGCCGGTGACCGTATGCGCGCCCTGCCGGTCCCCTCGTGGCGACGTGGTCCTGCGCGCGCGCCCGTGGTGGT
>JBEGJG010000143.1:0-8080 GCA_041184705.1 Candidatus Eiseniibacteriota bacterium | reverse complement strand
GTAATTTGGACTTAGCGCGAAAAAACACTTTGTTCGGAAGTCGCACATAGTTCACAATATCAGGGACGCCGGTCACTTACGGCGGTTGCCACTTGGGGTCCGTCCCCTCACATCCTTGAGAGGAGTAACAGGCAATGAAGCTTGCGACTCAGATGATCCGCCGCGTCGCCGTGAGCGCGCTCGTCGCCTCCACGCTCGTCGCGGGCGTCGTGAAGGCCGCTACGGTGAACGTGGACAACACGAACATCAGCAACGGTTTCATGAACGTGTTCGAGCTGCCGTCGAACGGTGGCGGCTACGTGTTCGGTTCGGGCTGGGGTCTGGCTGACCTGTGCGCGAACTGGAACGGCAGCGCGTGGGTGCTGACGCCGAACACCATCGGCGACCCGAACCCGTTCTGGTACACCCCCTCGGGTGGCCCGGGTGCGGCCGGCAACAAGACGATGGAGGCCAACCTCTACGCTCAGGCCGCCGCCGGTGCGTACGCGGGTGAGACGGTGACGTTCATCGGCACCGTGTCCTCGAACACGCTCGCCGCCTCGCACCAGGCTTACATCTTCGTGCGTGACTGGGCGTCGGACTTCTCGTCGGTGAACCAGACGATCATCCCGATGCCGGCCGGTGGCAACTTCTCCGTCTCGCTCGCCACCATCAACGACCCGACGCGCATCGTGCAGTGGGGCTTCCAGGTCAAGGGGCCGAACGTGTGGGCCACCGACGTCGCTCCTTACGGCAGCGTCGTGATCGCGCCGCAGGCGGCCACGCCGGCTTCGAAGTCCACCTGGAGCCGCGTGAAGTCGCTGTACCGGTAATCCCGCAGTTCGCAGCCCTCGACGCCCCCGGTGAGCACTCGCTCGCCGGGGGTGATCGCTTGCCCACCGTGTCCGCGATTGACGGACCGGTGAGGGGGCACCCAAGATGCCGGGGTTCTCACCCCGGAGGTCCCCCATGACGATGCCCCCGCCGTCGGAGAAGTCCTCCGACCGTTCCGCCGTCGCCCCCGAGCCCAGCACCCCGGGGAATCCCGTGCGGCGCGTGCTCTTGGCCAGCCTGATCGGTTCGGCCATCGAGTTCTTCGACTTCTACATCTTCGGCATCGCGGCCTCGCTCGTGTTCCCGACGCTGTTCTTCCCGTCGCACGACCCCGTCAACTCCATGCTGGCCTCGTTCGCGACGTTCGCCGTGGCGTTCTTCGCGCGGCCCATCGGTTCGGTGCTGTTCGGTCACTTCGGTGACCGCGTGGGGCGCAAGACCACGCTGGTGGCCGCCCTCATGCTCATGGGCGTCTCCACGGTGCTCATCGGGGTGCTGCCCACGTACCATCAGGTGGGCGTGCTCGCGCCGCTGCTGCTCGCGGTGTTGCGCTGTGGGCAGGGCCTTGGACTGGGTGGGGAGTGGGGTGGGGCGGTGCTGCTCGCGGTCGAGAACGCGGGGCCGCGCCAGCGGGCGTGGTTCGGCATGTTCCCGCAGCTGGGAGCCCCGATCGGGTTCTTCCTCTCGAGTCTGCTGTTCGTGGTGCTGTCGAACACGCTCACGAAGGACCAGTTCCTCGCCTTCGGTTGGCGCATCCCGTTCCTCGCCAGTGCCGTGCTCGTGGGGGTCGGTCTGTGGGTGCGCCTGCGCATCGAGGAGACGCCCGTCTTCCGCCGCCGCGTGAACGAGGGCGTTCGTGAGCGCGTGCCGGTGCTCACCGTGTTGCGCCGTCACCCCGTCGCCCTGTTGCGTGCCACGCTCATGCCGGTGTCGGGCTACGTGCTGTTCTATCTGGTCACGGTGTTCTCGCTCTCGTGGGGCACCAAGCAGCTCGGCTACTCGTCGTCGTGGTTCCTGACCGTGCAGATGATCTCGGTGCTCTGTTTCGCGGCCACCGTGCCGCTGAGCGCGCTTCTGCTCGAGCATGGCCGGCGACGCACGTTCGTGATCGCGACCGTCGCCACGGGGTTGTTCGGGTTCGTCATGCCGGGATTGTTGGGCGGGGGCCCGGTGAGCACCATCGTGTGTATGGTGGTGGGCATGGCGCTCACCGGGCTGTTCTACGGGCCGCTGGGCACCACGCTGTCCGAGATGTTCCCCACCGAGGTGCGCTACACCGGTAGCTCGCTGGCGTTCAACACGGCCGGCGTCCTCGGGGCCTCGTTCGCACCGTTCATCGCCACCTCGCTCGCCCAGAAGCACGGTCTGTGGGCGGTCGGGGCGTATCTGGGCATCATGTCGGTGCTATCGCTGCTCAGCATCGTGGGTGCGCGCGAGACGCGGGACCCTGCGGCCGCGGACCGAGTGCCGATACCCTGTGCGTGGGGAGGGGCGCCATGCCAGGACTCCTGCGCGCAGCCGTTCTCTTGGTGGCCATCGCCTCTTGTGCGAGCACTGCGGTACGGGCCGAGGAGCTGGGGCCTGAGAGCCCCTGGTCGCGAGCGGCGATCGCACACGCGGCCGAGGTGGACCTGTTCGGCCACGCCGCGGAGTCCGACTCCGCCATGCTGGTACGCACCTTCCGGGAGCAGACTCAGCCAGACAAGGTGATCGCACACGGGGATTCCGAGGTGGACATGGCGCCCGTGCTGCGACCGCGCACCGGTTCGATCCGCGTGGGGCGGGACGTTCTGCTGCCCATCGTCGGGATCGCGGCGATGGAGGCGGTGCTCGGCTCGATGACCTACGCGGTGATCCGGCAGGAAAACGGTGGGTACTACTGGGGTGGCTACATGTTGTTCATGTCGCTCTGCGCTCCCGCTTTTGCGGAAGGGGGCGCTGACCCCATGCTCTTCGAGAGCCTCCTCACCTTGGGGCTCGCCTTCGCGGCGGTGGGCGCGTACGACATCGCCGCCGAGAAGCGCGGCGAGGATCGCACGCGGATGTTCCAGCGCACGTTCGTCGGCATGAACGTGGGCTTCGTGGCCCCCATGGTGGTCGAGGGGGTCAGCCGGTTCCTGCGCTCGCGTTTCTAGCGGTCCGCCCTTGACGCGCGAAGGCCCACCGGGGGGATACCCGGCGGGCCCTCGTCGTGCAGCGATGGGAGTCAGCGGTAGAGGGACTTCAGTCGCGTCCAGGAACTCCGAGTGGCCGACACGGGGCCGAACACTCGGATGGTCGACCCCGTCGAGGACGGCGTGCTCGACACGTTGGCGGAGTCGCGGAAATCCACGAGCGCCACCGTGACGGGCGAGGTGCCGATGGCGATCGCACGGAACCGGACGGTGCCGAGGACCCCCGCACCCGACGCGCTTCCGGTGAGCACGGCGGCGTCAAGTTGCACGCGGCCGACAGCCGGAGCGTTATCGAGGAACGACTGGAAGAACGACCCTGCCGCGCCAGGGGGCAGAAGCGCGCCCCCCGCGGCGGAGAGCGCCTGCAGCACCGAGGAGTCGAACGACAACTCGATCTGGAAGCCCTTCAGGTCCGACACGCCGCTGGCCTCCAGCCGCATCACGATCTCGTCGGCCACCGTGATGTTGCTGTCGGCGGGGACGAGCGCCACGCTCGCCGCACGCGCCTCCACCGCCCCGAACAGGGCGAGGGATGCGGTCAGTGCGAGCAGAGGCTTGCGGATGGAAGGGAACATGACGTTCGGTCTGCTTCCTCGTGATGCCGCTTCGGCCGGCCGGGCACCGGCGACCCGTATGGGTCACGGGTGCCCGAGACCGGCCTCGGACGGCGGTGCGTTACTGGATGCGGACGACGGTGCGGCTGAAGTTGCCGTCGCGGGTCGTCAGGCGGGCCCAGTACAGACCGGGGTTCGCCATCGAACCGTTGTCGTCACGGCCGTCCCACACGATCGGGTAGTTGCCCGCCGCGTAGGCGCCATGAGCCAGCGTCTTCACCCGACGACCGTCCACCGAGTAGATGGCCAGTTCGATCGCGCCCGCCTTCGCCAGGGCGAAGTTGAGCGAGTGCTTGCCGTTCGAGGGGTTGGGGCCGACGAACGACAGACCCGAGCGAGCCGGGGCGGCCTTCGGCGGCGTCGAGGCGCTGGCACCCAGCGCGATCGCACGGTTGTCCGTGCCACGACCCTCCGCCGACTCCACGCGGATGGCCGCATCGCCCTTGCCCTTGACGCGGAACGTGACCTGCGCGGCCTCGCCCGAGCCGGCGAGCGCCAGCCCGTTGCCGAACACCGCGATGTCCACGTTGCCGGGCTCGGCCGACAGCGCGAACGTCTCACCCATCTGACGGGCGAGCAGCTCACCGGCCTGCACGCCGACCGGCTCGACCACCGCCGGGTCCCACGCCAGGTCGATGCTGACACCCTGCATGTCGCCCGCGGCCTCGAGGTTCACCGCGACGGTGAACGTCTGACCCACGGCCGGCAGCTCCGGCACCGACAGCGCGATCGCGTTGCGCTCGGCCGCCTGCGCGACGGGGCCACCCGCCGGCATGGAGACCTGACCGTAGTTGATCGCGAACATCATCAGGTCCTCGAACCCGATCTTGTTGTCGGTCGTCGGACGGGCGTTGACCGAACGGTCCGTCGTCGGGCCGACGTCGAGGCGGGCGCGAGCGTCCGAGGCGGACAGCGCCGCACCGTAGTTCGAGCCGAGGTCCGACATGTCGGCCGTGCTGACGAGGTTGTCCAGCGCGGTGGCGACGTCGCCGAGGTGGTAGTTCAGCGTGCCCGAGGTCTTGTTCGAGACCGCCGAGATGTTGCCGCACGCGTCCTTCGTGAACACGACGTAGTAGTAGAAGTCACGCGTCGCGACCTCGTCGGTCTGACCCGACGCCGTCACGCTGGTGAGCGCCCACGGAGCCGCCGGCGGGTAGCTCGGCGTGGCCGGCACGGAGCCGCCCGCGTCGTCGTACTCGGGGTAGTTGCCGAAGCCGGCGCGGTACACCTCGACCACCGCGGCGTCGCCGGGGGCCGTGAACGACAGCGTGATCTTCGTGGTGCCGTCACCGTCGTTGGCGCTCTTCACCTGCGCGGAAGCCAGGTCCGAGATCGCCGCCGGGTTCACGTTGTCGATCGTGATGATCGACGACGCGCCCGCGAACGCGGTGATGAGGTTGTTGTCGCAGTCACGCAGGTCCACCGACACGATGCTGACCGTATCCGTGGCGCCGGCCGCGCTGCTCTGGACGCTGAGCGAGAACAGCTGGCCGCTGCCCGCGTTCTGACCACAGGGCAGGCCGAGCAGCGAGACGTCCACCGTGTGGGTGCCGTCACCGTTGTCCACGGCCTGGAAGAACGTCGTGCCACCGGCGAAACCGCTGAAGTACGTGCCCTCGGCGATCGCACCGTTGAGCGACAGGTTGCTCGACAGACGCACCACGACGCTCGCCGAACGCAGCGTGGCCGCGTCGAGGTTCGCGATCGACACCGGGACGGTGACGTTCGGGTTGACCGACGAGATGCACGTCGCCGGGTTGGCCGCCGACACGCTGTTCACCGGCAGGCTGGCCGCGTTCGCACCGACCGCCGCGACCTGAGCCGAGGACATGCCGGTGGTCTCCACGACGATCGTCGAGCCACCGACGAAGCGGGCGATGATGGCCGCCAGCTCCGAGGCGTTCGCGAACGGCGTGCTGCTGTCGATGACGAGCTGGCCGTACAGCGCCGGCGGGGCGACCGCCGCGACCATCGTCTCGCTGCTCTTCAGGCCCTCACCCGCCGCGAGAGCGGCGTTCAGGGTGGTGTACTCGCTGCCGGCCACGCCGACGATGAGCACGGTCGCATCGGAGAACACGAGCTTCTCGGTGTTCACGACCGAGTCCGAACCATCCGCGGCGGTGGCCACGGTGAGGGTCGCGGAGCCCGAGATCGCGCCCGAGACCGAACCCGCGAAGGTGGCCTGGTCGATGCCCGCGCCACCGTCGATGGCGTCGTTGCCGGCGCCGCCCGTGAGGGCGTCCGCACCGGCCGCGCCCGCGAGCGAGTTCACGCCCGAGGTGCCGCCCAAGGTGTTCGCGCTGGGGTTGCCGGTCACGTCCACGTCGCCCGCGCCCGAGAGCGCGATGCTGTTGGCAGAACCCAGGTTGAGCGCCAGACCGCTGGTGCCGGCCTGCGCGTCCACCGTGAGGCCTTCCACGTTGACCTCGCCCGCACCGCCAGCCGCGTACGAGCCGGCCTTGAAGTGCGAGGTGTGGCCGCTCAGCAGGCCGTCGAGACCGCGCTGGACGCTGGCCGCCGAGGTGGTCGCCGGGGCCCAGAAGCTGTTCGGCGTCACGTAGCGGTGGCCGGACTTGAGTTCCACGGCGCCGTAGTTCGACGCGTCCACCACGTCCGCCATCATGTCGGCGAGCGAGAAGAGGTCGGCGTCCGACGACGACGAGGACAGCGAGATGCCGTCGAACACGTTCGGCGTCGCGTGCACCGCGTTCAGCGTGGTGCCGAAGCTGCGCTGCGAGATCGCCGCCGTGGGCAGCGCGGTGAAGCCGCTGTTGGTGAACGTGTTGCCCGACAGGGTCATCGTGGCCGCGTCCACGCCGAGCGTGCCGGCGACCGAGACGCCACTCGTATTCAGGCCGGGCTGCACGTTGAGGCCGATGATGGCCGTGGTGCCCGCCACCTGCGCGACGTCGTTGTACGTGATGTTGTTGCCCGACACCGTCGAGTTGGTGGTCGACTGGAAGTACGTCTGATCCGTCGGCTTGCCACCCGAGAGCACGAACACCGAGCCACCGCCGATACGACGGATGGTGTTGTTGTTCGCGGTCGAGTTCACGAGGCAGAGCGTGAGGCCGCTGCCCGCGGTGATGTCCTCGATGGTGTTGTTGCTGAAGTCGCTGTTCGTCATGGTGGCCGCGATGCTCACGCCGCTGCGGCCGCCCTTGAACGTGTTGCCCGTGAACACCATGTTGTTCAGCTTGGTGCGCAGCTGCGACTGGAAGAACACGGTGTTCGAGGCGATGAACGTGTTGTTCGTCACGGTGAAGTTCGAGTACTGGAACGACGCCGTGTCGCCGGGCGCGACGACGCCCTGGAACTGGTTGCCCAGCACGAATCCACGCGGTCCACCGGTCGAGGCCGTGTTGCGCACCTCGATCCAGTTGCCGGTGATGGTGACGTTGGCGCACTCGGCCCGCAGCGGCGCCGAGGGAGCGTTGTTGTTCGGCGACTCGCCGAACGTGATGCCCTGCTGCTGACCCGTCAGCGCGAAGATCTGCGAGTAGATCCAGTTGTTGCGGATCTGCACGCCGGTGCGGTAGGCACCGATCGTCGCGTCGCCCGGCTTCGCGACATGGTCGTTGCGCACGTTGATGCCGTCGCGCGCGAACCGCGTCGTGTCCGAGGGCTGCTTGCGCATCTTGATGGCGAACCCGTCGATGATGACGTTGTCGGCCTGCACGTGCACGTTGTACGACGAGCTGCCGCCCGTACCCTGCAGCAGCGACTCGCCGCCGACGCGGTCCGCGCCCGTGGCCGCGACGCCGTACTGGGCGCCACGCAGTTCGACCTGCTTGTTGACGGTCACGATCTCGCTGTAGGTACCGACGGCGACCTGGATGACGTCACCGTTCGCCGAGGCGGCGATGGCGGCGGTCACCGTGGCGAACGCGTCGGTGCCGATGGTGGCCGAGGCGGCACCGATGGACACCGACGTGCCGGCCGCGAGGCCGGTCCAGTCGTCGTCCACGTAACGGGTGGCGGCCGACGCGACCGACGGGACCGCGAGCGCGGCCGTCAGAAGCGTGAGCACCGCCGTGAACAGCTGGCGTACCTGACGCATGGGGGAAGGCTCCTTGTGTCACAGAGGGGGGACATGCTCCTTCCCGAAGGGAGCGGGATTCGTGGGCGGGGGCCCACCGGGGTCTTCACATCACGAGGCGTGCGACCGATGGCACGCCGGAACAGGGACCTGCTGCGAACTCAGAGAACGTCGAGCACGCTCGGCCAGGGGAGGGATACTGTGGTCGGGAGAGGGTTCCGGCGGCGGACACGGACACGCGGGCGCTCCATCGGCTGGGGGGCCGAGAGCGACGCTCGAGCGTGGGCACGCGCCGAAGCGCGTGAACCGGTGTCAGGCGGGGTGCAGAGCAAGATGGGGGACTCCGGTCGGCGAAGCGGTGAGGCGGATGATCCGCTTCGGTTCATCAAGCGTTCCGTCCGGTCCCATTCGGATTCGGCGGAACGAAATACCGTTAACCG
>JBEGJG010000142.1:0-7420 GCA_041184705.1 Candidatus Eiseniibacteriota bacterium | reverse complement strand
GTCCAGGCCCGCGCCATCCCCCTCGTGCTCGAGGGGGTGGACGTGGTTGCCGCTGCCCAGACGGGCAGCGGTAAGACCGCCGCCTTCGTGCTGCCCATCCTCGCCCAGTTGCTCGATCGCCCGCGCGCGCTGCGTGCGCTGGTGCTCGCGCCCACGCGCGAGCTCGCCGCCCAGATCGAGACCGCGGCCCGCGACCTCGCGCGCTTCACCAAGCTCAAGGTGGGCGTGGTGCACGGTGGCGTGAACATCGGACCGCACGAGCGCATGCTGCGCGGCGAGGGTGTGGACCTGCTGGTCGCCACGCCGGGCCGCCTGCTCGACCTGTACGGTCGGCAGAGCGTGGTGTTCGACGACATCGAGGTGCTGGTGCTCGACGAGGCCGACCGCATGGTGGACATGGGGTTCGCGCCCGACCTCAAGCGCATCCTGTCGCTGCTGCCCGACGACCGGCAGACGCTGCTGTTCTCGGCCACCATGCCGCCGGCGCTCAACGACGTGGCCAAGCAGGCACTCTACGATCCGGTGCGCGTGGACCTGGCGCCGCAGACGCGGCCCGCGGCCGGCATCACGCAGGCCGTCTACCCGGTGCCGAGACCGCTCAAGACCGACCTGCTCGACACGCTGCTGCGGCGAACGCCCACCGACGGCGTCATCGTGTTCGCGCGCACCAAGCGCGGGGCCGAGCGTCTGGCGCGCCAGCTCGAGAAGCGCGGGCACGCCGTGGCCGCGCTGCACGGTGATCGTTCGCAGTCGCAGCGCGAGCGTGCGTTGCGCGACCTCAAGCGTGGGCGCGTCGAGGTGCTGGTCGCCACCGACATCGCCTCGCGTGGCATCGACGTCGAGGACCTCACGCACGTCATCAACTACGACGTGCCGGTGACCCCCGAGGACTACGTGCACCGCATCGGTCGCACCGGACGCGCGGACGCCACCGGCGACGCGTTCACGCTCATGTCGCCCGAGGAGGACCGCGACATGAAGGCGATCGAGCGCTTCATCGGACGCAGCATCGCGCGCGTCACCCTGCCCGACTTCGACTACCGCAAGGCGCCGACCCCGCAGGGTGGCGAGGATCGCGGCGGGCGTGGCGGTGGCGGTGGCGGTGGTGGTACGCGCGAGCACGGCTCGGTCTCGCGTCCGGCCGCGCCCGCGGCACCCGCGACCCCCGCGGGGCCCGTGCACGGTCGGCGCCCGAAGCGCGAGGCTCCCGGCGGCCGTCGTCGTCGCTGACGACGGTCGCGCCTAGTCGCGCCCGCCGGGGAAGCGCATGCCGCGCAGCTCGCGGTAGAGCCGAACGGCGTACGGGTCGGTCATGCCCGCGATGTGGTCGGTGATGCGCACGAGCTGCTCGTAGCGCGTCCCGCCGTCGGCGATCACCGCCGAGCGCAGTTGCCGCTGGTGGTCGCCGCGCAGGGAGCCCGGGGTGAGCAGGGCGGTGACGAAGCAGTCGAGCAGGCCCTGGATGGCTTCCGCACCCGCCAGCTCCATCTTGAGCACGTCGCGCGCCTCGTAGCACTGCGCGGCGCACACCCGTTCGACCTCGCGCAGCTCGCCGGTGTGCGGGATGTGACGGCGCAGCTCCTCGTCGAACGTGCCCGCCAGGATGCCGTCCATGTGCGCGATGAACGCGTCGGCCAACTCGTGCACGAGCGTGTCGATCGCGCGCGCGCGCAACCAGTCCGCGCGGTCGAGTCGGTCGTTGCGCGAGGTGAGCGGCTCGTGGGCCTCGGCCGACGTCCCGCTGGGGCCGGCGAGCGGTCGCACGAGGCGCAGGTACTCGTCCTCGCTCACATGGCGCAGACGGAAGCCGTCCTCGAGGTCGAGCAGCAGGTAGGCGACGTCGTCGGCGGCCTCGGTGAGGAACGCGAGCGGGTGGCGCGGCCAGTGGTCCACGCCCGGGCTGCGGCGCTCGAGCCCGAGTGCCGTGGCGGTGCGCTCCCAGGCGGCGAGTTCGTGCGCCATGATGCCGTGCTTCTTCGCGCTGCGGCCACGGTCGCGCTGCCCGCCGACCTCGGCGGTGCAGGGGTACTTCATGAACGCGCCGAGCGTGGCGTGCGTGAGCCCCAGACCGCCGCGGCGCGGCGGTTCGAGGCGCGTCAGGATGCGGAACGCCTGGGCGTTGCCCTCGAACCGCAGCAGGTCGGCGCGCTCGCGCTCATCGAGCCCGTCGAGCAGGCCCGCCGGGGCGTGGCGCTCGAAGTACTCCTGGATCGCGCGCTCACCCACGTGTCCGAACGGCGGGTTGCCGAGGTCGTGCGCGAGACAGGCGGCCGCGACGCAGTCGCCCACGTCGCGCGGGTCGCGCCCGGCGGGCAGCGCCACGCCGTGCTCCACGAGACGGTGGCCGACCAGCGTGCCGAGCGACCGACCGATCGTGGCCACCTCGAGGCTGTGCGTGAGCCGGGAGTGGACGTGGTCGTCCTGCGGCATGGGGAAGACCTGCGTCTTGTCGGCGAGTCGGCGGAACGGTCCCGAGAACAGGATGCGGTCATGGTCGCGCTGGAACGGCGAGCGGCCCATGGACTCGGCGCCGGTCGTGGGACCGGAGCGACTCGCCGGCAGGAGGTGGTGCCATTGGAGGGGGACAGGCATGGGTACTCCCAAGGTCTACTCGTGGAACGAGTTGCGGGTGCGGGGTTTGCCGCCCGCCCGGCGCGGGACTAGACTCGCCCGCACACGCATCGTGAACCCTCGGTGGTCCCCCACGGGGGAGCTACCGCACACCATAGTGGAAGACCGACCGGAGAATCCATGAGCACCAATCCGAAGCTCCAGGCCTGGGTCGAGGACATGCGGGCCATGTGCGGCCCTGAACGGGTCGTGTGGTGCGACGGCTCACCCGCCGAGTACCGCGAGATGCTGCGCCTGCTCGTGCAGGCGGGCACCGCCATCCCGCTCGATCCCGAGAAGCGCCCCGGCAGCGTGTTCGTGCGCTCCGATCCCGCCGACGTGGCCCGGGTCGAGGAATTCACGTTCATCTGCTCGGAGAACAAGGACGACGCCGGTCCCACGAACCACTGGCGGGACCCGGCCGAGACCAAGCGCATGCTGACCGGTCTGTTCACCGGGGCCATGCAGGGCCGCACCATGTACGTCATCCCGTACAGCATGGGGCCCATCGGTTCGGACATCTCGCGCATCGGCGTCGAGATCACCGACTCACCCTACGTGGTCGCGAGCATGCACATCATGGCGCGCGTGGGCACACGGGTCCTCGAGGCGCTGGGCGCGAGCGACGACTTCGTACGCGGGCTGCACTCGGTCGGCGCCCCGCTGGCGTCGCCGACCGCACCCGACTCGCCGTGGCCGTGCAACGCCAACACCAAGTACATCACGCACTTCCCCGAGACGCGCGAGATCTGGTCGTACGGCTCGGGCTACGGCGGCAACGCGCTGCTCGGCAAGAAGTGCCACGCGCTGCGCATCGCCTCGGTGCAGGCGCGCGACGAGGGCTGGCTGGCCGAGCACATGCTCGTGCTCAAGCTCACCGACCCGAAGGGCACCGTCACCTACGTGGCGGCCGCGTTCCCGTCGGCGTGCGGCAAGACCAACCTCGCCATGCTCACCCCGACCATCCCCGGTTGGAAGGTCGAGACGATCGGGGACGACATCGCGTGGATGAAGTTCGGGGCCGACGGCCGCCTGTACGCCATCAACCCCGAGGCGGGGTTCTTCGGCGTGGCGCCCGGCACCAGCATGAAGTCGAACCCCAACGCGATGCGCACCATCACGCGCGACACGTTGTTCACGAACTGCGCGCTCACGCCCGACGGGGACGTCTGGTGGGAGGAGATGGGGCCGCCCCCCGAGCACCTCACGGACTGGCTGCGCCGTCCGTGGACGCCGCAGAGCGGCCGCAAGGCGGCGCACCCGAACGCGCGCTTCTGCGTGCCGGCGCGTCAGTGCCCGGTCGTCGCCCCCGAGTGGGAGGACCCGAAGGGTGTGCCGATCTCGGCGATCCTGTTCGGTGGCCGCCGCGCCACCACGGTGCCGCTCGTGAACGAGGCGCTGTCGTGGCAGCACGGCACGTTCCTGGGTTCCATCATGAGCAGTGAGACCACGGCGGCCGCGGCCGGCGCGGTCGGTGCGTTGCGTCACGACCCCATGGCCATGCTGCCGTTCTGCGGCTACCACATGGGCGACTACTTCGCGCACTGGCTCAAGCTGGGCGCGACCGCCGATGCGCTCAAGCTGCCGCGCATCTTCTACGTGAACTGGTTCCGCAAGGACGCCGAGGGTCGCTTCCTGTGGCCCGGCTACGGCGAGAACAGCCGCGTGCTCAAGTGGGTGGTCGAGCGCGTGCAGGGCACGGCGAAGGCGGTGGACACGCCGATCGGGCGTCTGCCCGCTTCGGGGGCGCTCGACCTCTCGGGCCTCGACGTTAGCCCGAAGGCGCTCGACGACCTCCTGCGTGTGGACGTGGAGGGTTGGCTCAGCGAGGTGCCGTCCATGCGGGCGCACTTCGACAAGTTCGGCGACAAGCTGCCGCAGGGGCTGCGCGACGAGCTCGAGGCGCTGGAGGCGCGCCTGCTCTCGGCCAACGTCGCCCGCTGATCCGCATCGCCCGAGACACCGACGGCGGGATCCTGCGAGGGATCCCGCCGTCCTGTCGTTCCGGCGCGTCCGTTCAGGGGATCGCGGCGGTGAGCACCTCGGGGGCCTCAGCGGTGACGAGCACGTCGTCCTCGATGCGGATGCCACCGAAGCCGAGTAACGCATCCACGCGGTCCCAGCGCACCGCGTCGCGGTGCCGCTGCCGGAGTTCGGCGTCCTGCAGCAGCGCGGGGATGAAGTAGACGCCCGGCTCGACGGTCATCACGTAGCCGGGTTCGAGCGGCAGGTCGGTGCGCAGCATGCCGAGCCCCGGTCGCGTACTGCGGGTGCGGCCGGGCAGGTAGCCGCTCGCATCGCGCACCCCGAGCCCCACCATGTGCCCGAGCCCGTGCGGGAAGAAGAGCGCGTGCGTGTCGCGTTCCACGAGCGAGTCGGGCGAGCCCGTGAGGATGCCCAGCGCGACGAGCCCCTCGGCGATGGTGCGGGCGGCCCCCATGTGCAGGTCGCGCCACTCGGCGCCCGGCACGCAGCCCGCGATGGCCTCGCGTTCGGTGCGCAGCACGAGCGCGTGCAGGTCGCGGAAGAACGCGTCGTCGCCCCCTCCGGGTAAGCGGTACGTGCGCGTGACGTCGGCGGTGTAGCGCGCGACCTCGGCGCCTGCGTCCACCAGCACCACGTCGCCCGGCTCGGCGCGGCGCGCCCCGGGCGTGAAGTGCAGCACGCCCGCGTCACTGCCCACGCCCACGATGGAGCCGTAGCCGGTGCGGTCGGCCCCGGCGCGGAAGAACGCCGACTCCAACTCGACCTGCAACTCGCGCTCGCTCACGCCGGGGCGCAGCGACTGCACGAGCGCCTTGAAGCCGGCCGCCGTCGCCTCGCAGGCGCGACGCAGCAGCGCCAGTTCGGCGTCGTCCTTGCGACGGCGCGCGTGCAGGAGGCGCTCGCGCGACTCCGCCGTGAGGTCGGGGTCCGCGGTCACGCCGCCCACCGCGCAGCCGAGCATGGCGATCGGACGGCCTCTTCGCGCGGCGAGCCAACCGTCGAACTCCGGACGCGGTGTGCCGCGCGACTCGATGCGACCCTCCCAGACGCGTTCGGCCTGGGTCACCGGTGGCACGAAGTCGGTCCAGCCGTCATGCGGATCGAAGTCTCATGCCCCGCGAGCCACAGGTACTCGGCGTGGGCCAGGAACGGGTAGGTCTGGTCGGCGCCCCCGGGGATGGGGACGGGGGAGCCCGCGCCCACGAGCACGATGGCGTCGTTCGGGGCCCAGGCTGCGGCGGCGCGTTCGCGCCGTGATGCGAAGGGGTCGGTCATGCGCGCACTCTAGCATCGGGGCGACAGGGCGCGCCCGGCCCTCTCACCAGCGCCAGCGCACCTCGGCGGTGCCGCGGCGCGGGACCTCGACGGTGCGGGTGAGCACGCGCCCGCCGGGCCGCCACGCGCGCAGCGCGTAGCGACCGGCCGGCAGGTCGGGAAGGCGCCACCGGCCGGTGCTGTCGGTGAGCGCGTAGGCGCGCGACGGCGTCACCACCCACCACGACGATTCGTCCGCGTGAAGGTCGCAGCGCAACTGCACCCGGCCCGCCCGGGTCGCACGCAGGGTGTCGAGCGAGCCCGGAGGGCGCTTGCCGCGGTCGAGCACGTGCCCTGAGGTCATGCTGAACACGCCGTGCCAGAGTCGGTCCTCGTTCGCGATCACGACCTCACCGCCCACCGGGCTGGCCTGCAGGGCGGGCCGGAAGCGACCCCCGCGAATCGTGATGCGGGGTGCGGGCGGCTCGGGCGGGCGGCGTTGCCAGAACCAACGCCGCGGTCCACGCTCGAGTCGCTCGGCGACCGCGGTGGGGAGCGAATCCACCCACACCACGCCCGGGACGCGTCGCTCCGGTCCCGGGCCCTCGAGCACGCCCGCGAGGGCCGGCACCGCTAGGATCGCGAGCAGTCCCAGACTCGCGAGCGCGCTCCACGACCGCCGCGGTCGAGTGCTCATGCCGGACGCGCGACCTCGGACTGGAGCGCGAGCACGTTGTCCTCGGTGTCACGCAGGAACGCCATCCACAGGTCGGCGTGCGGCAGGCGGGCGACGAGGGCGGGGTCGCGCTCGAACACCGCCCCTCGCGACCGCAACTCGGTGTGTGCGGAGGCGAGGTCGGCCACGTCGAGGTACAGGATCGAGGCCGGATGGTCGAAGCGCGGCTCGCTCGGACGCGTGATCATGAGCCGCACGCCCGCCAGATCGAGGAACGACAGGTCGGGACCGGCCGTGAACAGGAGCGGGAGCCCGAGTACGTCGCGGTACCAAGCGGTCGCCCGCGCGACGTCGTGGGCACGGACCGCGATCTGGGCGAGTCGGCGGACGGGGGTGGGCATGTCGACCTCCGGAGTGGACCGCGAGCATACACGCCCGCCGCGGCGCTGCGTGCATCCCGGCGCGGATGGCGTAGTATCCGCGACCGTCCCATCTTCCCTGGAGGATCCCATGTCCGCAGCCATGACCGAGGTCGCGACCCTCGCCGGTGGATGCTTCTGGTGTCTGGAGGCCGTGTTCGAACGTCTGCAGGGCGTCGAGCGCGTGGTCTCGGGTTACTCGGGTGGCGGGACCGACGCACCGAGCTATCGCGAGGTGTGCAGCGGGCGCACCGGGCACGCCGAGGTGGTGCAGGTCACGTTCGACCCCGCGGTGCTGTCTTATCGGGACCTCCTCGGGTTCTTCTTCGCGTTCCACGACCCCACCACGCTCGACCGGCAGGGAGCGGACGTGGGTACGCAGTACCGCTCGGCCATCTTCCATCACTCGCCCGAGCAGGAGCGCGTGGCGCGCGAGGTGATCGCCGAGCTCGAATCGTCCGCCGTGTTCTGTTCG
>JBEGJG010000141.1:0-5852 GCA_041184705.1 Candidatus Eiseniibacteriota bacterium | reverse complement strand
GGCAGCCCGCGGAACGCCGACAGGAACGCGTCCTGCACCGCCTCGGCGGCATCGTCGTCGTGCCGGAGGATGCGCGAGCAGAGCCGGAAGACGCGGTCGCGATAGCGCAGCACGAGCTCGTCGAAGGCGCGCGTGTCGCCGCCCTGCGCGAGCTCGACCAATCGGCCGTCGCCACTGCCCTTGTAGTCCGTGCTCAAGCACCCTCCCCGGGGGACGGCCCCGACGGCACCGCCCGCACGGGGGATTCATACACGATTCGACCGGCCAGCGTGGTGAGCCGCGGCGCGGCCGCGGCCAGCGCGGCGAGGTCGGCCCCGTGCAGGTCGCGGTCCCAGACCACGAGGTCGCCCGGGGCGCCGGGCGTCAACGTGCCGGGGCCGAACCGCTCCCCGGCCGCGAGTGCGGCCCCGCGCGTGTAGGCGACGAGCGCCTCATCGAGCGTCAGCCGCTGCGCGGGCGTGAACGGCCGACCGTCCCCGCCGACGCGGCCGACCGCGGCCGCCAGTCCGAGGGCGGGCACCGGTGGCTCGACCGGTGCGTCGGACCCGAACGCGAGCACCACGCCCTCGGCGAGCAGGTCGCGCCACGGGTAGGCGTTCACGCAACGCTCGCCCCAGGCGGTCCGCGCCACGACCGCGTCGGTGGTGGCGTGCTGCGGCTGCATGCTCGCGATCACGCCGAGGGCGCGGAAGCGCGCGCGATCGGCGGGATCGAGCAACTGCACGTGCTCGACGCGGGGCGGGAACCGTAACCCGGCGACCGCGTCCCGGTGCGCCTCGACCGCATCGAGCGTGGCGCGCACCGCGGCGTCGCCGATCGCATGCACCGTGATGGGGAACCCGGCCGCGGCGGCCTCCCCCACGAGGTCGCGCAACTCGGAGGGCGGGATGAGCGCCATGCCGAGCCCGCCGCGATCCTCGTAGGGCGCGAGCATGGCGGCCGTGCGCGAACCCAGCGTGCCGTCGGCGAACAGCTTGAGCCCCCCGATGCGGAACCAGTCGTCCCCCGAGCCGGCGGCGAGCCCGAGCACACCGGCGGCGCGCACCGCGTCGATCCCCACCATCTGCAGCACGCGCAGACGGCGGCGGCCCGCGAGCGCACGCATGAGTGCACGGTCACCGGCCTCGCGCTGGTAGTCGTGCACCGCGGTCACGCCGAGCGCATGCAGGGCGGCGGCGGCCTCGTCGAGCAGCGCATCGTCGAGCGCAGGCGCGGCCCGCTCCTCGAGCGCGGCGAAGGCGCGCACCGCGTGCTCGCGCACCACACCGGTGAGCTCACCCTCCGCATCGCGCTCGTACACACCGCCGTCGGGGTCCGGCGTGGAGCTCGTCACCCCTGCGGCCCGCAGCGCGGCCGTGTTCACCCACAGCGCGTGGAAGTCGTGCCGGTGCAGGACCACCGGGCGCCGCGGCGCGAGCGCATCGAGCGCGTCGCGGTGCGGGGCGACCGCCCACCCCGTCTCGTCCCAGCCGCGCCCCACGAGCGGAGCGTCTCCGGGCGGCAGCGCCGCCAGCGCGCGCGCCACCACCTCCAGCGCATCGGCGCACGTCGGGGTGCCGTGCAGGTCGGGCTGGCGCCGCGCTCTCGCCCACGGCACGAGGTGCAGGTGCGCGTCGGTGAGCCCGGGGGTGACCGTGGCCCCGCACGCATCCACCACGCGCGCATCGGCGGCCGCGGCCCGCAGTCCGGCGGCCCATCCCACCGCCTCGATCGCGCCGTCGCGCACCAGCACCGCATCGGCCGCCAGCGGCGAACCCGACCACGGGCGCGCGTTCACCACCAGCAGCGCGCGACTCATGGTTCGCCGGCCACCACGGGGTTGGTGAGCGTGCCCACGCCCTCGACCGTCACGCTCACCACGTCGCCGGGCTCGATGGGTGCGATCCCGGCCGGCGTGCCGGTGGCGATGACGTCCCCCGGACGCAGCGTGACGAAGCGCGACACCCAGCTCACGAGGAACGCCGGACCGAAGTGCATGTGCGAGGTGCGCGTGCGCTGCCGCACCGTGCCGTTGACGGCCAGTTCGAGGGCCAGATCGCGCGGGTCGAGGCCGAGCGCGATGCACGGCCCGAACGGTGCGAACGTGTCGCTGCCCTTGGCGCGCGACCACTGGCCGTCGCGCTTCTGCCAATCGCGCGCGCTCACGTCGTTGAACGCGGTCACGCCGGCGACGTGCGCGAGCGCGTCCTGCTCGCGCACGCGACTCGCGGTCCGACCGATCACGAGCGCCATCTCGCCCTCGGGATCGAGGCGCTCGAGCCCGTGCGGCTTCACGATCGCGCCCCCGGGCGCGAGGGCGGCCGTGGGCGGCTTGAAGAAGAACAAAGGCTCGGGCGGCGGCGCGGTGGCCCCCGGCGCGACGGTCAGGCTCTCGCGCACGTGCTCGACGTAGTTGAGCCCGATGCACACGATGATGCCGGGCGTGCAGGGCGCGAGGCGCGGCGAGGCGGGATCGTCGCGGTCGCCGGTCGGCGCACCGGCCTCCCACGGCGGGGCACTCCAGCGCTCGAGGTGGTCACCGCGGTCGAGCCCCGTGCGGGCGGCGCCGGCGGCGACGTAGCGGACCAGGAGGTCCGGAGGGTTCGTGGCGTTCACGGCGCGAGACTAACGGAATCGGCGCGCACACGGAACGCGGCGGTCCGGGATGGACCGGGATGGTTGGGAGGCCCCATCCGGAGCGTGGTGCGATCCTCGGGGGAACCACGGGAGACGATGGCACGTCCGGATCGTCGCCCGAGGGCTCGAAGGGCAGAGCACGGCAAAGGACAGGAGACCTCGCCTCATAATGGTCCCCGTCGCGTGGGCTCGACCGCAAGTCAAACCTTCTCGATTGCGATGGGAATCCGCGCTCTCACGTCAACTTCTCGCGGTGTTGTTCGCCGACATCGAACCGGAGCGTCATGGGACCTTCCTCCGCCCCGATTGGCGGGTCCGGAACCGCTTTGATACCGTCCCCCGACCATGCCCAAGACCCCTCGTAACACCCGCTCGAAGTCCCACGCCCAGCAGTTGGAGCAGCGCCTCGACAACCGCACCGCCCGGCTGGCCGTCATCGGCCTCGGCTACGTGGGGCTCCCGCTCGCCGTCGAGCTGGCGCAGGCCGGTTTCGAGGTGTACGGAATCGACATCGACGCCAAGCGCGTCGCGCAGTTGAACGCCGGGCGTTCCTACATCCAGGACGTCCCCACCGCCGACGTGCGCGCACTCGTGCGCCAGAAGCGGTTCGTGGCGACCACCGACTTCTCGGTGCTGCGCAAGTGCGACACCGTGAACATCTGCGTGCCCACCCCGCTCAGCAAGCAGCGCGACCCCGACGTGTCCTTCATCGTCGCGGCCGCCACCGAGGTGGCGAAGCACCTGCACCGCGGTCAGCTCGTGATCCTCGAGAGCACGACCTACCCCGGCACCACCGACGAGCTGGTGCTCCCCATGCTCTCGGCCTCGGGGCTGAAGGTCGGCAAGGACTTCTTCCTCGCCTTCTCGCCCGAGCGCGTGGACCCGGGCAATCCGCAGTTCAACACGCGCAACATCCCCAAGGTCGTGGGCGGTGTCACCGAGACCTGCACGCAGGTCGCGGTGAAGCTCTATCGCCAGCGCCTCGATCACGTCGTGCCGGTGACCTCCACGCAGGTCGCCGAGATGGTGAAGCTGCTCGAGAACACGTTCCGCAGCGTGAACATCGGTCTCGTCAACGAGCTCGCGCTCATGTGCTCGCGCCTGAAGATCGACGTCTGGGAGGTCATCCGCGCCGCGGCCACGAAGCCGTTCGGCTTCATGCCCTTCTACCCCGGCCCGGGGCTCGGCGGTCACTGCATCCCGATCGACCCCTTCTACCTGTCGTGGAAGGCGCGCGCGAGCGGGTTCGAGGCGCGCTTCATCGAGCTGGCCGGCCACGTCAACGGCCACATGCCGGACCACGTCGTGGATCTGGTCGGCGAGGCGCTCAACCGCCAGCACAAGTCGGTCCGTGGCGCGCGCCTGCTCGTCGCCGGCGTGGCCTACAAGTCCGACATCGACGACGTGCGCGAGAGCCCGTCGCTCGACATCATGGAGAAGCTGCGCGAACGCGGCGCGCACATCGAGTACCTCGACCCGTACGTGCCGAGCATCCGGTTCGCGGGCGGCACGCTCAAGAGCGTGGCCTTCACCCCGGCCCAGCTCAAGCGCTTCGACTGCGTCATCATCGCGACGGCGCACAAGAACGTGGACTACTCGGCCCTGCTGCGTTACTCGAAGGGCGTGGTGGACACGCGCAACGCCCTCGCCGGCAAGCGCTCGTCGAAGATCGTGCGCCTGTAGTCCGCGAAGCTCCGCAGCCGACGCCCCCGGTGAGCCCTGCGCCCACCGGGGGCGTCCTGCGTCCGACCCGACGCCGGCGAGGACTCAGGCGCGCGCGGTGCGTCGAGCGGCGAGCCCCACCCAGGCCGCGCCGAGCGCGAGCCCGACGAGGAACGGCGCGGCCTCGGGACGGCCGAGCACGACCGCGCGCGCAGCGAGGGCGGCACACACCACCGCCCCAGCCAGCTCCAGCGCCCCACCGGCGTCCCATGCGATCCGCTGGCCCGGGGCGTGACCGCCGGTCTTGGGCGTGCGCACGAACTCGCCGGTGCCGCGCGCCAGTCCCTCGAGCACCGCACGCGTGAGCCACCACGCCAAGCCCCCGCACAGCACGAGCGCCACCGCGACGTCGGCCCACGCGCGCGGACCGCGCCGCCCCGCGCGCCACTGCCCCAGGCCGAGGAACAGCACCACGGGCAGGGTGCCGAGCGCGAACAGCGCCGATTGCGACAGCACCACCACGGCGGGAGGCGTGGTCGTGGGGAGCGCGAGCAACGGCGCGGTGGCCACGACGAGCACGAGCAGGAACGGATAGACGAGGTTCGCGGTCAGGTGCACCACGGCCTCGAACCGCGTCCGCCACGACCACGGCGCACGCGCGATGGCCGGCATGAGTTTACGCGCGGTCTGGATCGCACCCTTCACCCAGCGGTGCTGCTGCGCGCGGAACGCCCGCATGTCGCCGGGGAGTTCCGCCGGCACCACCACGGTGGGGTCGTAGACGAACCGCCAGCCCGCGAGTTGCGCGCGGTAGCTCAGGTCGAGGTCCTCGGTGAGCGTGTCGTGCTGCCAACCGCCCGCGTCCTCGATGCAGGCTCGACGCCAGACCCCCGCGGTCCCGTTGAAGTTGAAGCACCGGTGCTCGGCCTGTCGCGCGGGCTGCTCCACGAGCAGGTGCGCGTCGAGCAGCACCGCCTGGGCGCGCGCGAGCCAACCCGCGTCGCGGTCGAGGTGCCCCCAGCGCGCCTGCACCAGCCCCACGCGCGGATCGGCCAGGTGCGGCAGCATGCGCCGCAGGAAGTCGGGGGCGGGCACGAAGTCGGCGTCGAACACCGCCACGTACGGGCTGCCCTCGAGACCGAGGCCGTGGGCCAGCGCCCCGGCCTTGAACCCGGTGCGTTCCCCGCGCCGGACGTGCTCGATCCGCAGTCCGGTCCCTCGCGCGCGCCGCGTCCCAGCTTCCCGATCCGCCGCTCCTGGTACGTGGTCTACCCTTCCGGCAAGCGCCTGTCTGTGGTGGCGCAGACCTTTTTCGAATACCTGAAGCAGGAGGCGTTTACCATCCAGGAGGAACTAATGCAGCCACCCGCGGGCGCCACTTGGCCACGATCACGCCGCATCCCGCGCACTCGGCACGGTCCGGTTGCGCGAGCCCACACTGCGGACAGTTCACCGCACGCCCGTGAGCCGCAGGTCGGGGCCGCCCATGAGGGTGGCCCCGACTTGACCGTTCCCGGGGGCGATTCTAGCGTAGCGCACGGCCATTCTGCCCCGGTCCGCGAGGGCCTGTCGCA
>JBEGJG010000140.1:0-5939 GCA_041184705.1 Candidatus Eiseniibacteriota bacterium | reverse complement strand
GACCACCCCCGCGCACGCCGCCCCCGCCTTCACGCTCGAGCACGCGCTCACGCTGCGCTCGATCACCGGCATCACCTGGTCGCGCGACGGCTCACGTGTGGCGTTCGTAGTGAGCACACCCGACACCGCCGAGAACACCACGAACCAGGACGTCTGGCTGTGGGAGGCCGCCACGAACACGGCGCGTCCGCTCACGCGCCACGCCAAGAACGACTACGCGCCGCAGTTCTCGCCCACCGGCGACACGCTGGCGTTCCTGTCGAACCGCGACAACGACGAGGGCAAGCCCTCGGTGTGGTTGCTGCCGCTGCGGGGAGGTGAGCCGTGGCGTCTGGCGACCTTCGCCGAGTCCGTGGGCGAGTTCCGCTGGTCGCCCGACGGGCGCAGCCTCGCGTACACCATGCTCGACACGCTCTCGAAGCAGGTGCGCGACTGGCGGAAGAAGAAGTGGGACCACGTGGTCGAGGACGAGATCCTGCAGTACAACCACCTCTGGGTGTACGACCTCGCCAGCGGCCAGCAGCGACGCGTCACCTCGGGTCGCTTCATGGTGGCCGAGCCGCGCTGGTCGCCGGATTCGCGCACGGTGGCGTTCCTGTGGAACCCGACCGGTGCGGTGGACGACGGCAACCTCACCGAGATCGCGCTGGTCCCCGCCGCGGGCGGCGAGGTGCGACGTCTCGGCGGCATGCCCTCGGGTGGCTTCGCGTGGTCGCCCGACGGTCGCTGGTTGGCGTGGGCGGGTGGACGCGACCGCGACGTGCACGTGGAGCCGAACCTGCTCTGGGTGGTGTCCGCGAGCGGTGGTGCGCCGAGATCGCTCACCGACACGTTCGACGAGGACGCGTTCACGCCCGTGTGGAACACGACCTCGGACTCGCTGCACTTCGTGAGCCAGCAGGGCGCCTCGGTGCGCATGGCGACCGTGGCGCTGGCCGGTGGTCCCGTGCGACTGGGCGCCGATCTCGAGGGCGAGACCGCGGGCGCGCCCGTGTCGGGGCCCGGCGGCCGCATGGCGTTGGTGCTGTCGCGCGCGACCCGCCCGAACGAACTGTGGGTGGCCGACGGCGTGCACGCCACGCTGCGCCGTGCGACCGACCTGAACGCCACCGCCGCCGCGTGCGCGTTCGGCCCCACCACCACGTTCCGCTGGAAGAGCGACGACGGTGTCCACGTGGAGGGCGTGCTCGTGCGCCCCGCCGGTGCGCCCGAGAGGGCCGCGCTCAAGACGCTCGTGCTGCTGCACGGCGGCCCGTACCAGATCCGCTACGGCATCGGGTTCCAGGCCATGGCGCAGTACATGGCGGCACGCGGCTATCAGGTGTTCATGCCGAACTTCCGTTCGAGCGGCGGCTACGGCAAGGCGTTCATGGTGCGGCAGCGCGCCGACTGGGGCGGTGAGGACTGGCGCGACGTCGAGCGCGGCGTGGACGCGCTCATCGCCGCCGGGCTCGCCAAGGCCGACCAGTTGGGCGTGTTCGGCCACAGCTACGGCGGCTACCTGAGCGCGTGGGCCATCACGCAGACGCACCGCTACGACGCGGCCATCGTGTCGGCGGGTGCGCCCAACCTGGCGTCGCTGTGGGCGCAGAGCGACACGCACCGCTACCGCGCCTACGAGTTCGAGGGCACGCCGTGGGAGTCGCCCCACAAGTGGCGCGCCAGCTCGCCGATCACGCACATCGGCAAGGCGCGCACGCCCACGTTGGTGCTGATCGGCCAGAACGACCAGCGCATCCCGTTCCCGCAGGGTCAGGAGACCTACCAGTCGCTCAAGTTCCTCGGCGTGCCGACGGAGTTCGTGCACTACCCGCGCGAGGGCCACGGCATCCGCGAACCGCGCCACCGCGCGGACTGGATGATGCGTCAGGCCGCGTGGTTCGACCGCTGGGTGAAGTGACGTGAACGCACGCGTGCTGTTCCCGTGGCTGTGGCTGCTGGTGGGTGTGGCGTTCGTGATGCTGGTGTGGCCCACGCGCTGGCGCTACGACCGCATCACGATCGAGGGCGACGTCGTGATCGTGCGCCTCGACCGCCTGACGGGCGAGGCCGACATGCTGCTGCCCGACGACGGCTGGGTGCCGATGGCCCCCAGCGAGGACGGTGACGCTCGCGACACCGCACCCGCCAGGCTCTGACCCGCGCAGCACGGATGCGACGAGGCCCGGGACCGCTCAGCGGTCCCGGGCCTTCGTGCGATGCGGCGGTGGGTTACAGGATGGTCTTGCCGAGGGCGCTCTGGGCCAGTTCCGCGGCGAGGATGCCGGTCATGTTCTGGCTGTCGAGCACGGGGTTCACCTCGACGAGGTCCAGCGCCACGATGTTCGCGCGGTCGTTGAACATCTCCATGGCGAGGTGAGCCTCGCGGTAGCTGATGCCGCCCCACACCGGCGTTCCGGTGCCGGGGGCGTCCTCGGGGTCCACCACGTCGAGGTCGAACGACAGGTGGATGCCCGCCGTGCCGTCGCTCGCGATGCGGATGGCCTCGTCGAGCACGTCGCGCATACCGCGCTCGTCGAGGTCGCGCATGGTGTAGCACGTGACGCCGCTCTTCTTGAGGAAGTCGCGCTCGCCGGTGTCGAGGTCGCGGATGCCGATGAGCACGGTGTTGCGCGGCTGCACCTTGGGCGAACGTCCCCCGAGATGCACGAGGTCGGTGTCGCCGAAGCCGAGCGAGACCGCGAGCGACATGCCGTGGATGTTGCCGCTCGGCGTGGTCTCGGGCGTGTTCGCGTCGCCGTGCGCGTCGAACCAGATGAGGCCGAGCGACTCGCCCTGACGCGCGTAGTAGTTGGTGGACCCCGCGACCGAACCGATCGCGATGCTGTGGTCGCCACCCAGCACGAGCGGCATACGCCCCTCGGTCAGGCACTTGTCCACGGACTTCATGAGGTCCTTGCAGGCCGACAGGATGGGCTTCTTGTACCGCAGCTTGCCCGTACCCGGCTTCTGGGTCTCGGGGATCATGACGTCGAGGTCGCCGTAGTCCTCGACCTTGTGGCCGAGCTCCTCCAGGCGCTTCTCGAGGTCGGCGATGCGGATCGCGGACGGGCCCATGTCGACGCCTCGACGGCCCGCGCCGAGGTCGATGGGGACACCGATGACGCCGATGTTTCGTCTCTTCTTGGGCATACGGGCAGGCTATCACCCCCACGGAGCAGCGGCCACCCGGGGCGAGCGGGACTTCCCCTGGGCTCGCGCGGGCTCGGGCCTGAGGCCCCCCAACGCGGGGTGGACGGGGACAGCCCGCGGGTGCCATCGTCACCGCGATGGACCGACGGCTGGGAACATCGGTCGCCCTCGTGGCGCTGCTCGTGTCGTCGCTCGCGCTCGTGGGCGCGACGCGCGACGAGACGCGCGATGCGCTGCCCATGGCCTCGCCTCGTCCCGCGAAGCCGCGCGGCCGCGTGCTGTTCTCCGACGACTTCTCGTCGGGGCGGCTGCAGGGCTGGACCCCCGATCGTCCCGGGGTGTGGAGCGTGCGCCGCGGCATGCTGCGCGCCGACCTGCCCGACGAGAAGCAGCTGCGATCGCTGCTGCACGCCGGCGACACGCTGTGGACCGACGTCGCCGTGGATCTGGACTTCTGCATGATGCGCGGCGTGGACAAGGGTCTCGTGGTGCGCGTGCTCGACGGCACCGGGCTGGGCGTGGACGTTCGCGGTGGCGGCTATCAGGACGCGATCGTGTACATGGGGGGCCTGCCGCAGGGGCGCGGGAGAGCGGTGAACCCGAACGGCACGTGGAACCACCTGCGCATCGAGGTGCGTGGCGAGGGTTATCGCCTGTTCGTGAACGGCGACCTCGTGCTGCACCGCGCGCGGGTGCGCGACCTCAACCCTCGCGGGGCGATCGCGCTCCCCGCCTACACGGGCGGCGCGGGCGAGTGCACGGTGTGGTACGACAACGTGGTCGTGACCGCGCTGGACTGACGCGCGTCGTCAGCGTCGTCCGCGCAGCAGCCGCAAGCCGTTCAGGATCACGACCACCGTGCTGCCCTCGTGGCCCGACACGGCCACCGGCAGCTTGAGCGCGCCCACGGGCGTGGCGTCGCCGGCGAACACCCACACCACCAGCACCCCCATCACGCCGGTCGCGATCACGAGGTTCTGCAGCACCACCGTGCGCGCGCGCTGCGCGAGACGCACCGCGTAGGGCAGTGCGGCGAGGTCGTCGCCCATCAACACCACGTCGGCGCTCTCCATGGCCGCGTCGCTACCGATGCCGCCCATGGCGATGCCGACCGACGCGCGTGCCAGTGCGGGCGCGTCGTTGACCCCGTCGCCGATCATCGCGGCCGCGCCGTGGCGCTGCTCGAGTTCGCCGATGACGCGCACCTTGTCCTCGGGCAGCAACTGGCCGTGCAACTCGTCCACGCCGGTCTGCGCACCGATCGCGCGCACGGTGTGCACGCTGTCACCCGACAGCAGTGCCGTGCGTTGCACGCCCGCGGCACGCAGCTGGCGCACGGTCTCGGCGGCGGTGGGACGCACGCGGTCGGCGGCGGCGATCACGCCCCAGGCCCCGTCGCGGTGCACGATCATGGGCGTCTTCGCCTCGGCCGCGAACCGCGCGACCCGTTCGAGGGCGGCGGCCGGGGCCGGGGTGCCGAGCGAGGCGAACAGCTCGGGCGTGCCCACCTCGATGCGCACGCCGCGCGCGACCGCGACCAGACCCTTGCCGAGGTGGTTCGTGAGCGACTCGGCGGGCTCGAACGCGAGGCCGCGCTGCTCGGCCGCGCGCACGACCGCCTGCGCGAGCGGGTGCGGCGAGCGTTTCTCGGCTGCTGCGGCGGCGGTGAGCAGGTCGGCTTCCGAGACCCCGTCGAGCGGCACCACGTCGGTGACCTCGAAGCGTCCGTGCGTGAGCGTGCCCGTCTTGTCGAACGCCACCAGCCGCACACGCCCCAGCGCCTCGAGGTCGGCCCCACCCTTGAACAGGATGCCGTTGCGTGCGGCGTTCGCGATCGCCGACAGCACGGTGGCCGGCGTGGCGATGACCAACGCGCACGGCGAGGCGACCACGAGCAGCGTCATGGCGCGGTACAAGGACGGCCGCCACTCGGCGTCCATGAACAGCGGCGGCACGAGCAGCATGAGACCGGCCGCGACCATGACCACCACCGTGTAGTAGCGACCCGCGACCTCGGCCAACTCCTCGGCGCGAGACTTCTTGGCCTGCGCCTCCTCGACCAGCGCCACGATGCGCGCGAGCGCGCTGTTGGCGGCGGCGCGCGTGGCCAGGTACTCGAGCGAGCCCTGCTGGTTGAGCGTGCCCGCGAACACCTTGTCGCCCGCGGCCTTGGGCACCGGCACGGACTCGCCGGTGAGCGTGGACTGGTCCACGAGCGACTCGCCCAGCGTGACGTTGCCGTCCACCGGGAACGACTCGCCGGGCCGCACGATCACGGTCTCGCCCACGCGCACGGACTCGACCTCGACCTCGATCTCGCGACCGTCGCGGCGCACCAGCGCGCGCGCCGGGCGCAGCTTGAGCAGGGCGTGCAGCGCGTGCCGCGTGCGCCCCATGGTGTAGGCCTCGAGCGTGTTGCTGAGCGAGAACAGGAACATCAGCGTGGCGGCCTCGGCCGCGTAGCCGATCGCCGCGGCACCCGCGGCCGCGAGCAGCATGAGCAGGTTGACGTCGAACTCGAACCGCGCCAGCGCGGCGAATGTGCTGCGCGCCGTGAACCAACCGCCACTCAGCGCCGAGGCGAGGAACAACCCCTCGCTCACGAGGTGCGGTGCCCCGGCGCGCGAGGCCACGAGGCCCGATACCAACAGCACCAGACAGAGCCCCGAGAGCACCGCCATGGCGCGGCCCTCGGAACGCTCCTCCTGCTCGACCGGCGTCTGACGCGCGCCCCAGGGTTTGTGCGTGAGCGGACGCACGACCTCGACCCCGTCGGCCGGCTGGTCGTGTCGCGCCAACGAGACGCG
>JBEGJG010000139.1:0-5948 GCA_041184705.1 Candidatus Eiseniibacteriota bacterium | reverse complement strand
GCGTAGGCTATGCTGCGCGCATGCCCTTCACCCCGAACTTCTGCCCCGTGTGCGCGACCGCCATGGGCATGGCGCACGAGCACGGCGTGCTGCGTCCCACCTGTCCGGCGTGCGGTTGGATCTGGTACCGCAATCCCGTGCCGGCCGCGGGCGTCATCCTGGTGCGTGACGGTGCGGTGCTTCTGGTGCGTCGCCGCTTCGATCCGCGCGCGGGGTTCTGGTGCCTGCCCGCTGGGTTCATGGAGGCGGGCGAGACCCCCGAACAGACCGCCCAGCGTGAGCTGCAGGAGGAGACCGGGGTCATCGCGCAGCTCACCGGGTTGTTCGGCGTGTACGCCGGGTTCGACGACCCGCGCGTGCGTGCGGTGCTCATCCTGTACACGGGCGTCGGCACCGGCGGCGAGGAGCGCGCGGGCGACGACGCCGAGGAGTTGGGCTGGTTCCCGCTCGACGCGCTGCCGCACGACATCGCGTTCCAGTCCCACCGTCAGGCGCTCGCGGAGCTACTGGAGCGCCTCGGCAGCGCCTGACCTTGCACGGGGCGCGCGCAATCGGGGCTCGGCACGTGTCCGAGCGCGTGCGTCCGTCGTGTCGCGCGTCCCGCGGGCCGACCCCGCGATGGAGTCCGTGAGTCGGCACGGGCCTTCGGAGCGCGGGCCGCATCAGGCGGCCTCGCGCAGGTCGTCGGCGCCCGCGGTGCGTTCCTCGCGGACCCCGATCGCCATGGACAGCACCGCGCTCGCCATCATGGCGCGGTCCAGGTCGGTCTCGTCGAACGCGCGACCGTCGCGCTTGTTGCTCAGGTTGAGCACGCCGAGCACGCGGTTGCGGTGCACGAGCGGCACCGACACGAACGACTCGGAGTTGTAACGATCCACGCCCGTCGCGCGCACCGGCACGGCGTCACCGTCGCGCTTCTTCAACACCGGCTTGCGATGGTGCGCCACCCATCCCGCCACGCCGTGACCCAGCGGCACGCTCACGCGGTGCGCCACGCCGGGGTCGAGACCGCGATGCGCGGCGATCCGCAGTCGCGCCTCGGGGTCCAGGCGCATGAGCGAGCAGCGATCCACCGCGAACGCCTCGCAGAAGCGCTGAACGAGCGCGCGCGACAGCACGTGGTCGTCGTGCTCGAGCGCGGCGGCCTCGAACACCTCGCGCAGGAACCCCATGGTCTCGCCCTGTTCGTTCAGTCGTTGCTGCGACGACGCCAACTGCGCATGCGCCTCGTCGAGTTGACGCGCCGAGGTGCGTGCGTGCTCGTCGAGCGCGCCGAGCCGCTGGCGCAGCGCCTCCAACTCGGAACGTTCGGCGTGCGCCGCTTGCTGCACGCGCTCCATCTCGCGCGCGAGCAGCTCCATGCGCTCGGCCTTGAGCCGGTTCTCCTGCGCGAGCGCGGTGGACTCGCTCTCGAGCTGGTGCAATCGGCGGCGCGCGACCGTGCGCTCCTCGTTCACCTGCTCGTCGGCGCGACGCGCCTCGGGAGGGACGCGACCCTCGGCGGTGAGACGACGCGCCAGGGCCACGGCCGCGACCGACCTCAGCGCGAGCACGTCCTCGACCGTCGCCGCGGGGAACGCGTGGCGTTTCGGGGACACGATGGTGAGCAGCGCCACCAGGTCGTCGCGGTCGGCGACCGGCAGCACGAGGCACGAGTGCCAACCGATCGGTGCGGTGAGCGGTTGCACCTGCGCGGCCTCGAACCGGTCGGGTTCGTACACCGGCGTGGTGCGGAACACGCGCGCGAGCAACGACCGGCGCTCGGTGGCGTTGAAGAACGCACTCGGTCGGAAGAACTTGCGGACCATGCGCGCGGGCAGGTGGTCCACCGGGACCACGACGTCACGGCGATCGAGCCGTCCGCGCTCGCGTTGCCAGATACGGGTGACGGTGTCGCGCTCGCCGTCCACCATCGCGAGCGTCGGATGCCAGTGGTCGTGTCGTGAGCGCAGATGCTCCAGCAGCGCGTCCACGATGCCCTCGACCTCACCGGCTGCGGAGATCCGCTCACACACGTCGCGCAGGTGCGTCCTCGCCATGGATGTCCTCCGAAGGGATGGCCGTTGCGAGCGAGCCGCGGTGGGAGGTGGCAACCCGCGTGCCGGAAGTTCCGGGGCATCGCACCCGCACCGTGCAGCGTGCGGTGGGACGCGCTACCGTGAGGCGCGGAACGCCCGTTCCGGGTGCGGTTCGGGGCCGCTTCGGCGAGGCTGCGCGCGTCGCGAGGGGCCCGCTGCGCCAACTCCCCCACCCCGGAAGCACCCTCGGAGCCACGATGCCGCGCCTCGTCGCCGATCGTCCCGTGCTGTTCACCACGTCCGACCTCGGGCGCGTGATGCAGGCTGCACGCGCCATGGAGGCGCGCGGCGAGCGCGTGCTGCACCTCGAGCGCGGCGAACCCGACTTCGACACGCCGCCTCACGTCGTCGAAGCGCTGGCGCGTGCGGCGCGCGACGGGGCCACGCACTACCCGCACGAGCGTGGCGAGCCCCGGTTGCGTGAGGCGTTGGTCGAGAAGCTCGCGCGCGAGAACGCGATCCACGCGCATCCGGACGACGTCACGGTGACGGCCGGGGGCACGCACGCGCTCTATCTCGCGATCCAGGGCGTGCTCGGCGCGGGCGAGGAGTTGTTGGTGTTCTCGCCGCATTGGATGGCGGTGCCCAAGATGGTGGGGTTGGCGCACGGCGCTCGCTACCGGTCGTTCCCGGTGTACGCGGCGCTGCAGTCGGGGGCGTGGTCGGCCGCCGATCTCGAAGCGGCGCTGCGCGCCGCGGTGCGGCCCGAGACGCGGGCGCTCTACCTGAACACCCCCAACAACCCCACCGGCGTCGTGCTGACGACCGAACACCTCGACGCCATCGCGCGCGTCGCGGTGGAGCGCGACCTCGTGGTGCTGTCCGACGAGGCGTACGAGCACCTGACGTACGACGGAGCGCGCCACGTCTCGATCGCGTCACGACCCGGCATGGCCGAGCGCACGCTGTCGGTGTTCAGCTTCTCGAAGAGCTACGCCATGACGGGTTGGCGCGTGGGTTACGTGGTCGCGCCCGAGGCGCTGCGTCCGGTGCTCGGACCGTTGCTGGCGTTCTACACGACGCACGGGGTGTTCCCGGCCGCACAGCTCGCCGCACTCGCGGCGGTCACCGGACCGCAGGACGCGGTGGCGGCCATGCGGGCCTCGTACGACGATCGTCGCCGTCGGTTGCTCGACGGGCTGGCCTCGGGTGGGAGCGTGCGCGCGGTCGCGCCGCAGGGGGCGTTCTACGTGTTCGCCGACGTGGCGCAGGCCCTCGCGGGTCGCGACCTGTGGACGCTCGTGGACGAGTGGCTGGCCGCGGGTGTGGCGTGCCTGCCGGGCACCGCCTTCGGATCCGAGTACGACCACCACGTGCGGTTGGCGTTGTGCGCGCGTGCCGACGACGTGGCCGAGGCGGGGCGACGCATCACGCGCCTCACCTCGCGCTGACGGATCTCACTCGTCGTCGGACGCCTCGGGCCCGTCCGCCTCGGACTCGTCGGGCGCATCGTCGTCGGAGTCGTCCTCGACCGTGGGCTCCTCGAGCAGGAAGCCACCGTTGAGGTTCTGCGGCAGGATCACGGGCGAGAGCGCGCACGCGAACACCTCGTCCATGGTCTCGACCGCGATCAACTCCAACCGCTCGCGCACGTCGAGCGGGATGTCGTCCACGTCCTTGAGGTTCATGGCCGGGAACAGCATGGCTCGGAACCCCGCGCGGTAGGCGGCCAGCGCCTTCTCTCGGATGCCACCGACGGCGAGCACCTTGCCGCGCAGGCTCACCTCGCCGGTCATGGCGATGTCGTGATGGATGGGGCGGTCGCTCAGCACCGACGCGATGACGAGGCCCACGGTGATCCCGGCGCTCGGGCCATCCTTGGGCACACCGCCCGCGGGGAAGTGGACGTGGATGTCGAACCGGCCGAACGCATCGGCCGGTATGTCGAGCCCCTGCGCGCGCGACCTCACGTACGAGTGCGCGGCCTGCACCGACTCCTTCATGACCTCACCGAGCTGCCCCGTGAGCACGACGCGACCCGCCCCCGGCATCTTGATGGCCTCGACGACCAGCACCTCGCCACCGGCCGCGGTCCACGCCAGACCCATGGCGACGCCGACCTCGTCCTGCTGGCCGGCCATCTCGGGCTGGTACACGCGATGCCCCAGGTAGGCCTCGAGCTGCTCGGTGAGCACGGTGTGGCGACGCGGATCACCCGTGGCGCGGGCGCGTGCCACCTTGCGGCAGATCGTGGCGAGCTGGCGTGCGAGCGCACGCACGCCGGCCTCGAGCGTGTAGTGACGCACGATGGCGCGCACGGTGTCGTCGCCCAGCGCCACGTCGCGCCCGGTGAGCCCATGCTCGGCGAGCGTGCGCGGTAGTAGGAAGCGGCGCGCGATCTCGAGTTTCTCGTCCTCGGAGTAGCCCGGGACCTCGATCGTCTCGATGCGCTCCTGGAGCGCGTCGGGCACGGACTCGAGCTGGTTCGCGCACATGATGACGACCGCGTGCGACAGGTCGATCGGCGCGCCGAGGTAGTGATCGGTGAAGCGCGACGCGCTCTCGGGGTCGAGGAGTTCGAGCAGCACCTCGGCCACGCGATGCCCGCCCTCGCCCGCGAGGCGGTCCACGCCGTCGATGAGCAGCACCGGATTGCGCACACCGGCGTCGCGGACCGCGCGCAGGATGCGACCGGGCTGGGCGCCCGGCACGGTGCGCGGTTCGCCCGCGAGCTCGGCGGCGTCGGAGGTGCCCGAGACGCTGATGCGTGCGAACGGTCGGCCGAGCGCGCGCGCGACCTCGGCTCCGAGCGACGACTTGCCGGTCCCCGGAGGACCGACGATGCACAGTGCGGGGCCGGGCAGGTCGTGCTTGAGGCGGCGCACCGCGAGGTACTCGAGGATGCGTTCCTTGGCCTTCGTGAGCCCGAGGTGCTGCTGCTCGAGATCGGCCTGGACGCGACGCAGGTCGGCGTCCTCGCCGGTCACCGCCTCCCACGGCGTCGCCCACAACCACTGCAGGTACGACCTCACGTGCGCGGCCTCGGGCGAACCCGTGGGCAGTCGGCGCAGGCGGTCCATCTCGCGCTGCGCGCGGCGAGCGATCTCGATCGGGAGCGAGCCGTGCGTTCCGGGCTCGAGCGCGCGCTTCGTGGTGCGCGTCGGCGAACCCTTCGCGGGCGTCTCGACCGCGGCCTTCGCACGCAGCGTGCGACGGCCCTGCGACGAACGGGTACGGGACGAGCGGCCCATGGTGCCCTCCTTGGCGAGGTCGCGAGGCGACGGACCGGGGCGGGCCGAGGGGAGGTCGGCCGTCCGGTTCAGGGAAGGGTTCGGCCGTTGCGGGTCACGTCTGCAGTCCGGTCTTGCGCCCTCGAGCGGGTCCGTGTGGCCGCGGGGGGGCGCGGCGTATGTCAACCGACTGGCGGCGCGGCGCTTGCGTCCTCGGGGCCACACGAGGGCGCGGCGCGGTGGCGTTGCATCCTGCAAGGACGGCGATGAACGGGACGACCGGAAAGGACCGGACCCCGCACCCGTGAGGGCGCGGGGTCCGATGAAGCGAGGACGAGGACCGGGATTACCGGTAGATCGCCTTCACGCTGCCCCACGTGGAACGCGTGGTCGGCGTGGCCGAGCAGGCGGCGTTGGTCGACGACGAGTTGCGCGGCGTCGGCGTGCCCGTGGCGAAGTCCACCGAGTTGTTGTCGGTGTCCGTGTTGCCACCGCTGTTGCGGATCATCGCGACCGCCGCGGAGATACCCGAGACGGCGGTGCCCTCGGCGCAGTTGGCCGTGCCGTAGGCGACCTTGTCCACGAGCGTGCCGGCGATCTCCGAACCGCAGAGGACGTTCGAGTTCACGGCGTTGAAGAGCGCGACCTTGCCGCCCGTACCGCTCATGCTGAAGCCGGTCAGGGCCGTCTGGAAGTCGGC
>JBEGJG010000138.1:0-8787 GCA_041184705.1 Candidatus Eiseniibacteriota bacterium | reverse complement strand
ATGCATCCCCTGGCCCGGGGGCGTGGAAGTCCGGGCAGGAGGACCGAACGAAGGACGGTTGCGGCGGGTCGGGCGGGGGAGTTAAGCTTCCTCAACATTCTTGAGGGGTGTGCGGTCGCCGGTCGGTGCCGGCGCACCCGACCCCGCGCGGGAGCCCAGGACCACTATGGACATCTGGAAGCGATTCGGCGAGAAGGAAGTGTCCCATTCCATGGCGCACTACCTGCAGGCGGTCGCCAGCCTCAAGCAGGAGAAGGGGCATGCGCGCGTCGGGGACATCGCCTCGCACCTCGGCGTGTCGAAGAGCGGCGTCACCTCCATGCTGCGTTCGCTCCAGACCCGTGGCCTGATCTCGCACGAGAAGTACGGGTGCGTCGAGCTCACGCCCGCGGGCCAGCGTCTCGCCGAGCGCACCGAGTCCAGTCGCGTCGTCATCACGCGCTTCCTCACCGAGATCCTCGGCGTGCCCGAGGCCGTCGCGAGCGAGGACGCGTGCATGATCGAGCACCTCGTCTCGCCGCAGGTGACCGTGGAACTGCTGCGCCTCACCTCGTTCCTGCGCTCCGATCACGCGGCCGCACGCGCGTTCCTCGAGGCGTACCGCAGCACGCCGCACGAGTGCGGCGACCACTCGCCCGACGCCTGTGCCGTGTGCCAGACGAGCTGCCTGCGCGACTCGCTCGTGCGTGACATCGGCGAGGCGGCGGAGCGGGCCGGCGCATGAGCGGTGCGCCCGACGGCGCCCTCGACACCCTCGACCGCCTGCGGCCCGGTGAGCGCGGCGTGATCGAGCGGCTCGAAGGCGAGCCCGCCCTTGCGCGCCGGCTCATGGAGCTGGGGCTCGTGCCGGGCACGACGATCGAGATGGTGCGCAGCGCCCCCATGGGCGATCCGCTCGAGCTCACGGTGCGCGGCGTCCATCTGTCGCTCCGTCGCAGCGAGGCCATGCACATCCATGTCTCGCGCTGACGTCGCCCCGACCGAGTCGTCGCGTCCGATACGGCGCGTCGCCATCCTCGGCAATCCCAACGCGGGCAAGAGCACGCTCTTCAACCAGCTCACCGGACTCCGCCAGCGCGTGGGGAACTACCCGGGGGTGACGGTCGAGAAGAAGACGGGTTCGTGCGAGCTGCCCTCGGGGCAGCGTATCGAGCTGCTCGACCTGCCCGGCAGCTACAGCCTGCATCCGGCCTCGCCCGACGAGGTCATCGTTCGCGACGTGCTGCTGGGCCTGCAGGACGACACGCCGCCGCCCGACCTCATCCTGTTCGTGGTGGATGCCACGCATCTCGAGCGTCACCTCTACCTCGCGCTGCAGGTGCTCGAGTTGGGGCGCCCGATCGTGCTCGTGCTCAACATGATGGACGCCGCCGAGGCCGAGGGCATCCGCATCGACCTCGACGAGCTGTCGCGCTCGCTCGGCGTACCCGTGGTCGGCATCTCGGCCGCGAAGGGCGAGGGGTTGGGGCACCTGCGCCGCATCATGGACCGCGACGTCGAGCCCTCCACGCTGCGGTTCCGCAGTTGGCCGCCGCACCTGTTGCGCGTGCTGCAGCGCCTCGACGAGCGTCTGCCGCGCCACCCGCTCATGCCCGAGCGCGCCCGTGACGACTTCGCCCTCGCGCTGCTGCTCGACGACGGCGAGGACGACGCGCTGGCCCGCAGCGCGCCCCCCGACGTGCTCGAGGACGCCCGCATCCTGGCGCGTCGGCTCGACCTCGTCTCACCCGGTTGGCGCGGCGACGAGGTGGAGGGGCGATACGCCACCATCCACGAGATCGTCGAGCGCGCCGTGGCCTCGCCCGCCCAGCGCCGGGACCACCTGCGCGATCGCCTCGACCGCGTGCTCACGCACCGCATCGCGGGCCCCATCCTGTTCTTCCTGCTCATGGGTGCGATGTTCCAGTCGGTGTTCGCGTGGGCGCAGCCCGCCATGGACCTCATCGACTCGCTGGTCGGGCGCTGCGCGGGGCTGGTGTCGTCGCTCATGCCCGACGGCCCCCTCGAGTCGCTGCTCGTGGACGGGGTCATCGCGGGGGTGGGCACCACGCTCACGTTCATCCCGCAGATCGCGATCCTGTTCCTGTTCATCAGCGTGCTCGAGGACAGCGGCTACATGGCGCGCGCGGCATTCATCATGGACCGTCTCATGGGGCGGGTCGGACTTTCGGGGCGTGCGTTCATCCCGCTCCTGTCGTCGTTCGCGTGCGCCATCCCGGGCATCATGGCGACCCGCACCATCGACAACCGCCGGGACCGCTTCACCACGATCATGGTGGCCCCGTTCATGTCGTGCAGCGCTCGACTGCCCGTCTACGCGCTTCTCATCGGCGCGTTCGTGCCCGACGTCTGGGTGGGGCCGTTCACGCTGCCCGGCATCACTCTGTTCTCCATGTACCTGCTCGGCGTGCTGGTCGCGATCGGCGTGGCCGCGGTGCTCAAGCGCACGCTGCTGCAGGGCGGGCGTCCGCTCTACGTCATGGAGCTGCCGTCCTACCGCGCCCCGTCGTGGCGCACCATCCTGCCCGGGGTGCGCGACCGGTCCCTATTGTTCGTGCGCAAGGCCGGCACCGTCATCCTCGCGACCTCGATCTGCCTGTGGTTCCTCGGTTCCTACCCGCGCCACACGCCCGCCTCGGCACCCGTCGAGGCGCGGCTCGCCGCAGCCGTCGCGTCCGGGGACTCGGTCGCGGTCGCTGCCGCCGAGCGCGACCTCGATGCGGTGCGTCTCGAGCACTCGTGGGCGGGACGCGTCGGTCGTGCGATCGAGCCGGTCATCGAGCCGCTCGGGTTCGACTGGCGCATCGGCATCGGGCTCATCACCTCGCTGGCCGCACGCGAGGTCATGGTGAGCACCATGGCGACCGTGTTCCATCTGGGCGGCGCCGACGAGGAGTCCGCGTCGCTGCGCGACCAGTTGCGCACCGCGGTGGACCCTCGCACCGGCGAGCGCGCCTACTCGCCGCTCATCGGCGTGAGCCTCATGGTGTTCTTCGTCCTCGCCTGTCAGTGCATGTCCACGGTGGCGGTGGTGCGCCGCGAGACCGAGTCGTGGCGCTGGCCCATCCTCATGCTCGTGCTCATGAACTCGCTGGCGTGGCTCGCGTCGTTCGCGGTGTTCCAGGTCGGTCGCGCGCTGGGGCTCGGGACGTGAACGGGTTCGGCGCACAGGACGTCATCGCCGCGCTGGTCGCGCTCGGCGCGGCCGCGTGGCTCGTGCGGCGCGCCCTGCGTCGGCGCGTCTCGGGCGCGGGGTGCGAGGACTGCCCGTCGGCCGCGGCCGGGGCCCCCGCCTGCGGTGCGCCCGCCGACACCCTCGTGACGATCGGCGAGGGGCCCGCGTCCCGGCCGGACGCCACGCGCTGAGCGCTCCATGCGCCCCCTGAGGCCGTTCCCTCGTGGCGTGGGAGGGTGCGGTATCGCGGCGTGCGTGCTCGCGTTCGCGTTCGTGCTGGGGACCGCGGCGCACGCCGCCTCGCCCGACGAGCGTGCGAGCGCGCTGGGGGAGAGCGCCGAGCGTTGGCTGCGCGAGCGCACCATCGAGTCGCGCCGCATGGCGATCCGCGACCTCGAGCACGCGCTCGACATCGCCCCCGATCGCGTGGACCTGCAGCTGCTGCTCGCGCGCGCCTACGAGCAGGCGGGCTTCGAGCGCCAGTCGCGCCTGCGCTTCGAGCGCGCGCTCGCGCTCGCGCCCCGCGATCCGGCGGCACGCTTCGGGCTGGCGTTGGCGTGGCGGCGGGACTGGCTCAAGTTCCAGGAGCGCGTGTCGCTCGAACGTGCGACGGAGCACCTCGAGGCGGTGACCGCCCTCGTCCCCGGGTGGGTCGAGGCGTGGATCCAACTCTCGGTGCTGCGCCTCGAGCTGGGCCAAACGCGTCCCGCGCTCGCGGCCGCCGAACAGGCCCTCGCCGTGGGGCGCGCGTCCCCGGAGTCCCAACTCGCCACCGCAAGCGCGCGTTGGCGCATCGGCGACGTGCGCGGGGCCGACAGCCTGTTCCGTGTGGCGCTGGGGCGCGTGCGACGCAGCGTGCGCACGATGTACGACGACATCGCGCCGCTCGCGACCGAGCGCGACACCGCCCTCCTGAACCGGCTGCCGACGGCCGAGCGGGCCGAGTTCGAGCGGCGGTTCTGGCGCGACCTCGACCCGGACCTCGTCACGCCCGAGAACGAGGCTCGCCTCGAGTACTGGGCGCGCGTCACGCAGGCGTACTTCCTGTGGTACGACGCACGACGCCGGGTGTGGGATGAACGCGGCGAGGTCTACGTGCGCTACGGCCCACCCGACAGCGTCGCCTACAACCCCATCGGCACCTCGATGTACTCCACGGCCCCGCGCGGCGTGGCCGGCAGCCGCGTGCAGTTCCCCTTGAACGTACTGGTCTGGGAGTACCGCGCGCTCGGCATGACGGTGACGATGCACGACCGCATGCTCTCGGGCGCCTACGAACTCCCGGTCTCGCTCGACGAGGACCTCGACCCGCGGCCCGACCCGGACTCGGTCGCCGCCTCGGGGTTGCTGGCCGGTCGCGAGTCGCGCGCGCTGTTCCCCATGCTTCCTCCGGGTGCGCGTGGACTCGACCTGCGCACCGGCACCGCGCGCTTCGAGGGTGCCGACGGGCGCACCCGTCTGTTCGCGGCGGTCTCGTTCCCGGGCACGCCCGCCGACCGATGGGCCACCGACTTCGTGGTGCTCGACAGTGCGTTCACCGAGATCGTGCGCGAGCGCGTCGAGTCGTCGGCGTCGGCCTGCGATGCCGGGGGCCGACGCGTCGCCACGTTCGATCGCGCGCTGCCCCCCGGGCGCTACCTCATGGGAGCGAGCGTGAGCGGGGAGGGGCGGCGTGGGCTGGCACGCGAGGCGGTGGAGCTGACCGCGCCCGACGGGACGCTCTCGGTGAGCGACCTCGTGCTGACGTGCGGGACCCCGCTCGCGGGAGAGGGGGCGGTGCGGCTCGATGCCGACCCCGCGGGCATCGTGTCCGAGGGAGAGCCGCTCGTGGCCTACTTCGAGGCCTACCACCTCGAGCCCGGTCCCGATGGTCTGGGACGTTTCGAGTACGAGACCGCCGTGCGTTCGGCCGATCGCGACGGTCGGATCTGGATCCAGCGCCTGCTCTCGCCCCGTCGCGAGGGGGCCGAGTTGGGCATCACCCGACAGGACGCGGTGCTCGGTACGGTGCGGCGTCAGTACGTCAGCGTCCCGGTCCAGGGGCTGCCCGCGGGGCGTTACCGGCTCGAGGTCACGGTGCGCGACGTCATCGGGGGTGGGGAGGTGCGCCGCTCGGTGGGGTTCGTGCGCGAGTGAGCGGGCGCCTCGAAGCCACCTTCAGGCTGGACGGCAACTCGTTGCAGGGCAGCGCGCTGAGGATTGCGCTCAAGTGACTTCTCAGGTCCGGCGGGCACCCTGCCGATAACCCGCCCGTCGCCATCTCTACCCCCCACTCCCGCTCCCGAGGGACAGGATGTCCGCGGTCAAGCCCCGCATCCTCATCGTGGACGACGAGCCCGATCTGCTCACCGTCCTCAAGTTCGGCCTCGAGGCCGAGGGCTTCGACGTGCTCGAGGCGAGCGACGGGGAGCAGGCGCTCGCGGTCGCCCGTCAGGCGGTGCCCGACCTGATGGTGCTCGACCTCATGCTGCCGCGCATGGACGGCTACAAGGTCTGCCGCGCGCTCAAGTTCGACGAGCGCTACCGGCACATCCCCGTGTTCATCCTGAGCGCGCGCTCGGGGGCCACGGATCGCCAGCTGGCGCTCGATGTCGGCGCGGACGAGGTGCACACCAAGCCGTACGAGATGCGCGAGCTCATCGGGCGCATCCGCGCCCGTCTCGCCCAGGCGCCGCCGCGTCGCGCCGTCGCCTGACCGCTCGACACGGCGGCGCGTCGCGCCGTCGCCTGACCGCTCGACACGGCGGGGGTGAGCGGACGCAGCCGCACGGCCACCCCGCTCAGCGGTCCTACTGCAGCACGACCACCCGTGTGGTGTAGCGCTTGCCGTTGGCCGAGAGCTGCGCGAAGTACACGCCCGGTGCCACACGGCGCTTCTCGCGATCGTCGCCCGCCCACGTGATGCGGTAGGTCCCACGAGTCGGCCGTCCACCGAGTAGACCGACAGGTCCACGCGTCCCGGCTGCGAGAGCGCGAACGACAGGGTGGCCGGCCCGCGCACCGGGTTCGGGGACGGGGCGAACAGCAGGGTGCGCGCCGGGGCGTCCTCGTCCACACCCGTGGTGCCCTGGAACTCCACCGGGAACGGCTGGCAGGCCACGTCGCGCCCCTCGGCCGCCACGATGCGGATGTTGGCGTCGCCGGGGCCGATGATGCGGAACGTGAACGTGCCGAGCGTACCGACGCCGAACAGGCCCGTTTCGCGCGCACCCATCACCGCCACGTCGAGCACACCGGGTTCGGGCGAGAGTGCGATGCCGCCCTGCGTGTTGAGCCAGTTCGCGGTCGAGACCGCCACCGGCTCGACCACGCTCGCGTTCCACGCCAGACGCACCCGCGCGCCCTGCAGGTGCCCGGACGCCTGCAGATGCACGGTGGCGGCCAGGGTATGCCCCGGCACCAAGGGGAGCAGGCCGAGCGCGAGGCGTTCGGGGCCGCTCGTGGCCCGCGGCGAGAGCGGGGGCACCACGCCACCGGTCCACGACACGGCCACGCCCATCAGGTCGTCGAGTCCGATCTGCCCATCGGTCGCGGGCCGAGAGGTCGTGGTCCCGTCCACGGTAGGGCCGATGTCGAACGTCGAGGCTCCGGCCTCGGCGATCGCCGCGCCGGTCAGACCGTAGACGCTCGCCAGTGCCTGCAGGTCGGAGCCGTCCACGAGATTGTCGCCCGTGATCGAGAACGACGCGTCCACGAAGTCGCCCAGTCGGTAGTTGGGCAGCGGTGCCGTGACGTTCGAGACCGTCGAGACCACGCCTGCGGCGTTGCGCTGGAACACCACGTAGGAGTAGGCGTCACGCACCGGCGTCTCGTCGGTGGCACCGCTGGTGTCCACCGCGGTCAACACCCAAGGGGCGGCCGGGGGATAGGACGGAGCGCCGGGGGCGACGCCGCCGTCGTCGTCGTAGAGCGGGTACCCGCCGAACGGGGCGCGCCACACCTCGACGCTCGAAGCGTGCACCGAGCGCGTGAACGCGATGCGGATCGCGACCGTGCCGTCGCTGTCGTTGGCGGTCGCGACCCGGGTCGCGATCAGGTCGGCGATCGCATCGGGGCGGCCGAGCACGGGGAAGGAGTAGCTGCGCGAGCCCGTGCAGCCGTCGAGCGACGTGGCCGTGACGGTGAACGTGTTCGCGCTGGGCGTGGTCGGGGTGCCCGAGAGCACACCGCCCGTGGAGAGCGTGAGGCCGGCGGGTAGCGTGCCGCTCGAGATCGCGAACGTGTGCGGTGCGGTCGCACCGCTCGCGCGCAGCGTGTCGGCGTACACGAGTCCTGCCGTGGCCTTCCGCAGCGAGTCGGGGCCCATCGTGATCGCGACACATCCGATCACGAACGGATCGCTCGAGACCGCGGCGAGTGCGGCGTGCGTGGCGTCGAGCCGCTTCTCGCCCGCTCGGTCCACCGACAAAGTGGGGAACGCGGCGAGGCCCGACGCGTCGGTCGCCACGCTGCCCGCACCCGAGAGCGTTCCGGTGCCCACGAGGGCGAGCGCGACGCTCGCACCCGGCACCGCGTTACCGTAGCGGTCCGACACGCGCACCACCACGGCCGGTGCGATCGTGGCGCCCGCGAGCGCGGCCGAGGGCTGCACCACGAAGCGCAGCGACTCGGGGGCCGCAGGCGAGATGGTGAAGGCGGTGCTGGCCGCGCTGCTGAGCGCACCATTGCGGGCCACGAGGCGGTAGGATCCGACCGAGGTCTGCGCAAGGGCGGGGAACGTGGCGAGCCCCGTCGCATCGGTCACGATGGGACCCTGCCCCGTGAGCGAGGTGACGACGGCCAGCGGGGCGCCGACCTCGCGCGAGCCCTCCACCGCGTTCCCGTCGTCCGTGATCGAGGCGATCGCGCTGGTGCCGGTCAGGGCGAGTTCCACGGACACGCCGGGCACGGGATTGCCCAGGGCGTCGGTGGCGCGCACGGAGACCGCAGGGGAGATCGCGACGCCCGCGACCGCATGGGTGGGCTGCGCGACGAACGCGAGTGCAGCCGCGGCGGCGGGCGAGACGGTGAACGAGGTGCTGGTGGCCGAGAGTGCGCCGGAGGTGGCCGTGAGCGAGTAGGAGCCGGCGACACCGAGCGAGAGCGAGCCGAACGAGGCGATGCCCGAGGTGTTCGTGGCGACCGCGGCGCCGCCGGTCAGTGCGCCAGGACCCGTGCCGGTGAGCGTGACGCTCACGCTGGACACGGGGTTGCCGAACGCGTCGGTGGCGCGCACGGTGACGGCGGGTGCGATGGTGGCCCCGGCGACGGTGTTGGTGGGCCCGGCGACGGTGTTGGTGGGGTGGGCGACGATCGCGAGCGCGGTGGCCGCGGCCGGCGAGACGGTGACCGAGGTGCTGGTGGCCGAGAGCGCGCCGGAGGTGGCCGCAAGCGTGTACGAGCCGCTGGTGTTCAACGTGAGCGCGCCGAACGTGGCGATGCCGAGCGAGTCGGTGGTGCCCGAGGCGGCGGTGGTGAGCGCGCCGGGGCCGGTGGCGGTGATCGTGACGGCGACGTTGCGCACGCGGTTGCCGAGTGCGTCGGTGGCGCGCACGGTGACGGCGGGCGTCATCGTGACACCGGCGACGGTGTTGGTGGGGTGGGCGACGATCGCGAGCGCGGTGGCCGCGGCC
>JBEGJG010000137.1:0-5986 GCA_041184705.1 Candidatus Eiseniibacteriota bacterium | reverse complement strand
GGCATGGGGGCTCCGAACGGGGGTGGATGCGATCGCGCGCAGTATAGCCGCGCGGCGCGCGTGCTTGTAGGGTGTGCGCGTCCACGGCACCATGCGCCACGAACGCGGTCATGCCGACCGTGCGAGGGAGGACGCGATGCTGCGCAGGGGGCTGGTCGTCATGGCGGTGGTGGGCGTGCTCGCGGGTTGCGCCCCGGAGCCGACCGAGGTCGTGGTGGAGCTGCCGACCGAGGTGCCGGGCGGCGTGCGGCTCGCATGGGAGCGCGTGCGCGGGGCCGACGCCTATGAGCTCGTGTTCCGGCGCGTGACCGGTTCGCCCATCTGCACGGTGTCGGTGGCGGCCTCGAAGCACCCGGAGTTCGTGGTGCAGGGTGACTCCATGCCCACGGGGCTGCCGCGCTTCTACCAGGTGGACGTCGAGGTGAGGGCGTGGCGCAAGGGCGAGCCCATGAAGGCGATGGGCAACCGTCCGTTCCGCACGCCCTGAGGGGTCAGACCTCGGTCGCCTTGGCGATCGCGTCCACCATGGCCTCGCGTCTCGCCTCGAGCAGCGTCGCGAAGCGTTCGAGCGACACCCACCACACCGGCAACGCCACGAGCAGCGCGCCCGTGGTGACGAGCGTGCTGCCGAGCACGTCCCAGTGATCGGGGAGCAGCATGCGGACCCCGAGCACCATGAGCACGATCGCACCCAGCACGACCACGAGACCCAGCAGCGCGAACACGCTGGTGAGTCCGCCCGGTCCACGTCGGCCCAGACCGCGTTCACGCGGACGTATGGGGTGCAGGATCGAGATCGCGGTGCCGCCGACCGCGGCGACCAGCACCACGGCCAGATAGCCGGGCACGACCGTGACGAGCAGCGGCGTGGCGCGGGATCCCTCGATCGCCCACACGCCGCCGAACACCACCGCGCCCTCGGCGAGCGTGGTGAGCAGCCACGCGAGGTTCTTGCTCAGCACGAGGTCGCGTGCGGCCAGGGGTTCGAGGAACAGCATGCGCAGCCCCGCACCGTCGTGGCCCCACATCACGAGGTTCCGTCCCACGAGGCCCGCGGCCAGCATCGTGAGCGGAAGCCACGGGCCGCGCAGACTCGTGGGGTCGCTGGCCTGCAGTCGCCACAGCGCGAGGGCGGCGAGTGGCAACGAGACCCACTGGAACACCAGCGTGGGGGTGCGCAGCAGGTAGATGAGTTCACGGCCGAGGAGCAGGCCCTGGATCCGCGTGAGCCCCGGGATCGGCAACGACAGGCTACGCGCGCGGCCCTGACCACTCGGGGTCGTGGCGGTGGGGCGGCGCGCCGAGGTCGCCATCGCGCGCGTGCCGAGCATCACCGGCGCGACGATCAGGGCGGCGGTCACCGCGAGTCCGATCCACGGCGAGGCGAGCGGACCGTCGTGCACCGCGCCCGCGACCGAAGCGGGTGCGGCCACGCTCGGCAACGCCCCGAACAGGTCGCGCAGCAGCCCACCCACGTCGTCGGGCGCGTAACCCGCCGCGGCGGTGCGCTCGCGCAGCACGCTCATGCCGCGGCGCACGAGCAACTGCGCCCCGATGACCGTACCGGTGAACAACACCGCGGCGACGTAGCGCAGCCACTCGCGCCGCAGCAGGTCGTCGAGCAGCGCGAGCAGCCACTGCAGCCACGCGAGCGTGACGAACAGCAGCAGCACGGCCGCGACCCCCGCGAGCGCACCGGCGGCGGCGCCTTCGTGGAGACCCACGCCCACGACGCCGCCGATCAGCGCGGGCAGCGACAGCAGCACCACGGGCTCGCTCGCGGCGGTGAGCGTGTTGGTGAGGAACACCGTGGCCGGTCGCAACGGGTAGCGCTGCAGGCGGTCGAGTTCGAACGTGCGACCGAGTGCTCCGCTCAGGAGCGTGAACCACCCGATCGCGAACTGCACGATGCCGAACAGGGGCACCAGCACGTCGTGGCCCCCGCGCTTGGCCACGGCGACGGCGACCATCGCGCCGCCGAGATACACCGGGGCGAGGGCGAGCAGCAGGAACGCGGTACCGACCAGCGTGACGACGCGACCGCGCGGTCCGAGCGCGTTGACCAGCGTGCGCCAGCGCAGCCACAGCAGCAGCCGAACGGTCCTCACCGCGGGGCGTCCCCGCCCGTGAGCCAGTCGAGGCCGGCACCGGCCTCGCCGCGTTCGACGCCGACGGTGTCGAGGAACAGGTCCTCGAGCGTGCGCGGGGCGCCGTCGGCGCGGTGGCGCAGTTCGTCGAGCGTGCCGCAGGCGGCGAGGCGCCCAGCGGCGATGATGCCCACGTGCGTGCACAGGCGCTCCACCACCTCGAGCACGTGCGAGGTGAGGAACACCGTGACGCGGCCGCCGGCCACGAGCCGCAGCAGCAGATCGCGCAACTCGCGCGTCGCGACCGCGTCCACGCCCTCGAACGGTTCGTCGAGGAACAGCAGTCGCGGCTCGTGGATGAGCGCGCACGACAGCGCGAGCTTCTTGCGCATGCCGTGCGAGTAGCCCGCGACCAGCTTGTGCGCGTCCGCGGTGAGCGACATGGCCTCGAGCAGCTGCTCGCCGCGCCGCTTCGCCTCGGCCCCGCTCAGTCCGTGCACCTCACCGACGAAGCGCAGGTGCTCGAGGCCCGAGAGGCGCTCGAACAGGTGCAGGCCATCGGGCACCACGCCGATGCGCCGCTTGATCGCGAGACCGTCGCGCGTCACGTCCATCCCCAGCACCTCGGCGGTGCCCGAGGTGGGCGCGAGCAATCCGGTGAGGATGTTGATGGTCGTGGACTTGCCCGCACCGTTCGGGCCCAGGAAGCCGAAGAACGAGCCGCTCGGGACCTCGAGCGTGAGCCCGTCCACCGCGGGGCGGCCGTTGAAGGTGCGGCTCAGGTTGTGCGTGCGGATCGCGAACTCCGACATGGGGCCTCCGTTCAGACCCAGCATAGCGCGGTGCGCGCGTCCGCGTCAGCGGCGACGGTGCGCGGTCGCGATGGGCGCAGGGGGCTGCCCGTGCGTCAGGGCAGGCGCAGCGTGGCGACGATCGGGGCGTGGTCGCTCGCACGTCCGGGGCCGTCGAGACCCGCGACCGTCAGCGCCTCGCCGGCGTGCGCGAATCCGCGTTCGGCGATCCAGTCGAGACGCAGACGGGCACGACGTTCGGCCCATGCGAGCCCGTGGCTGGCGAGCGCGCGCAGCGGGGCGGGCAGCGCGTGCACCTCGCCGAGGCGCGAGAATCGCATGCCGAGCGAGGGCTCGAAGTCGTTGCAGGCCTCCCATGCGAATCCGGCGGCGGCGAGCGCGTCGAACAGCGCCTCACGGTGCGTGCCGCGGTCGGCGCGGCGGAACCTTCGCGCGAGCGCGCCTTCGGGCCACGCCAGCAGGGCGACCGCCGCCGCGGGCACGGCGTTCGGCGTGCCGCGATCGAACGTGTGCGTGTTCCAGTCGCCGGTGATCACCACCGGGCCGTGTTCGTTCGCGAGCGCAGCGAGCACCGCGCGCATCTGCGCCGCGCGGTGCGCGCGGGTGCGGTGGACCTCGAGGTGCACGGTGACCGCGGTGAACGGCGTGCGCGGGTGCGCGACGCGAGCGACCAGCGCCACGAACCGGCCCAGCATGCGTTCGCGGTCGAACAGCACCTCCTCGGGGCCGGGCAACGGGACGAGCCGCACCGACTCGAGGGGCCAGCGCGACAACAGGCCCAGACCGAACAGCGACTCGGCGTTGTCGTCGGCGATCGCGTTGAGCGCGTCGTCGTCGCGCCCACGCGTGCTCTCGAGGAACAACGGCGCCCACACCGCGTGTCGTCCGAGTCGCGCCGCGAGCTCGCCGACCACGTCGCGATTGCCCGAGCGCGCCATGCCCAGGTCGGCCTCGTTGAGCGAGACGAGGTCGGCCCCCGCGAGATCCGGGTGCGAGGTGAGCGCGTCGGCGATCGCCTCGTAGTGGTTGCCGTGCTCGAGGTTCCAGTGCGCCACGCGCACGCGGTCGTCCGCGGGGGCGGCCGACGCGGGGCCCTCGTGGTGCCGCATGAGCGCGAGCAGGGCGTCGAGGCGTGCGGCCCACGCGGGCCAATCGGACCGCGCACGCAACGCGGTCCACGTGGGCGAGGCCGCCGCCGCGTCGCGGATGGCGTGCGCTTCGCGGACCCGCGCGGGGTCGCGATCGGGCGCGCTCATGCGGAGGGGTTCAGAACCGCCACGCCAGCGTGCCGCGCAGCGTTCGCGGTTCGCGCGGGTGGATCGCGCCGTTCGCGGCCGCGTCCCACGCACGCGCATCGGTCAGGTTGAGTGCGTTCAGCTGTGCGTTCCACGGTCCGCGTCCGTACCCGAGCATCGCCGACCACGTGGTGGCGGACGGCAGGCGCAGCGGCCCGCCCGTGCGGACGTCGCGCTCGCCGTCGTACGCCACGCCCAGACCCACGTCGAGCCCCGCGAGCGCGCCGTCGCGCACGCGGTGCACCGCGTCGGCCGCGATCGCATGGCGCGGCACGCGCGCGAGCGGTGCCTCGGGGGCGAGCGCGTTCGCGCCCGGATCGACCACGCGCGCGTCGGTCCACGCCCAGCGCACCGTGGCGCGCAGGTCGTCGGTCAGCATGCCGCTGCCCTCGAGCTCGAGGCCACGACTGCGACGATGGGGAAGGAGGGTCGCCGGTGCGCTCGGCTCGTCGGGGGATCGCTCGAGCGCGTCGCGATCGTCGATCGTGTACACCGTGGCGGCGGCGTCGAACCGACCGCCCACCAGTTCCTGACGCCAACCGGCCTCGACCTGCGTGCGACGCGCGGAGGCGGGCGCGTCGGGGTCGCCGCACGGGATGCAGCGCTCGTTGGCGCGCGTGCCGCCCTGCACCGCGACGTGCGCACGGCCGCGTGCGGAGGTGCGCAGCACGAACCCGGCGCGCGGTGCGAACGCGGTGACGCGGTTCTCGTCGCTCAGGCCCGAGGGCGCGGTGATGCGGTGCGCGTCGAGTCCGAGGCGCGCGCCCAGCATGACGCGCAGGCGACGGTTCACGCGGAACAGGTCGCCCACGTAGGCGGTCACGGTGCGATCCTCGCGCTCCCACGTGTCGGTCGCGCGCCCGGGGAGGAGTTCGGGGCCCGCAGGCGTGCCGCTCAAGGGCACGGGGCCGATCACGGTGCCGCCGGTCGCCCGTTCGAGTCGTGCGCCTCCCAGTTCCAGACCCACGACCGCGTGGTGCTCCCACACGCCGGTGAGGAAGCGCAGCACGACCTCGCTCTGCGAGATCGCCGACGTCGCCGACTCGTCGAGTGTGGTGACGGTGCGCTCGATGCCGCCGAGTGGACTGGGGCCACCCAGACGGGCGAGCGGGCCGCGGTCGGTGTTGCGGCTCACGCCCACGAACTGACGCAGACGGATCTCGCCCTCGGGGTCGTGACGGAACTCGATCCCCAACAGGCTCGCGCTCGCCCGTCGCGGGTCACCGCCGCGCAACCCCAGGAAGAGGTCGCTCGGGAGTTCGTCGTATCCCGCGAGAGCGGGCAGCCCGGGATCGTCGCGTCGCTCGCGCTCGACGTGGCTCGCATGCACGGTGAGCAGCGTGCGCAGCGTGATGCGCCAGTCCACCACGGGGGCGATCGCCCACTGCGAGCCATCCCCGCCCGGCGAGCGGTCGTCGCGTCGGTGGTCGTAAGCGCCCGCGACGCGCGAGGTGACGCGCGTGCCGCCGAGCGGGCCACCGGTGGCGAACGTGCCGCGCACGCGGCCGTCGCCGTCGGCCCCCAGCGAGGCGAGTCGTACGGGTTCGAGGTGCGAGCGGCGCACGAGCCAGTTCGCACCACCGCCGGCCGAGCCCACGTCGCCGTACACCGCATCGAGCGGCCCGCGCAGGGCCTCGACGCGCTCGATCGTCACCATGTCGATCGGCCCGCGAGCGAACGGGTGGCGCAACCCGTCACGCAGCGATCCAGTGCGCTCGGCGGCCGCGAAGCCGCGGACGAGAAGACCGTCGGGGCGGTCGGGGTCGGACGGGTCGGGGGACACGCCCGCCGC
>JBEGJG010000136.1:0-17650 GCA_041184705.1 Candidatus Eiseniibacteriota bacterium | reverse complement strand
CGGCAGGTACTCCCGGGGGGAGGGAGCTCCGTTGAACGCTCGGAGAGCCCCTCGGGGACCGCGAGGAGGGCGTGAACGATGTGGGAGCGTGGCGGGCGCTGAACGTGAGAGTGAAGCGAAGGCCGCCCGGATCTCCCCACTGACATCCGGTCCTAGGACTCGGATGGACCCGGCACGGCGCACGTCAGCGCCCTTCCGACCGCCTACCACCGCAGGGAGCCACCGCCGTGGGTCTCTCCAAACCCCGGACCTCTCCAAGTCCGTGGGGCGACGCCTGCAGGCCCAAGATTAGGGGGTCATCGTGCGAATTGCCACGACGCCCCGGGGGAGACCCCCAGGGCGTCGTGTTGCCGTATAGCGGGGCTGAACGGCCCCCGCGCGTGTTCAGTCCTGCGTGGCCGAGGTCGCGCCCATGCGGCCCATGCGGACCGGCGCCGGGGCGCTGTCCACGTCGCGACCGGCCTCGAGGGCACGCTTGATGCGAGCACGCGTCTCGAGCAGGTGCGCACGCGTGTTGTCACCCATCGGCGTGCTCGCGGCGAGCGCCCGAGCGCAACGCGAGTCCACGCGCGTCAGCGCGAGGCGGGCGAGGGCGCGGGCATCGTCGGGAGCGTCGGCGGGCGGATCGGCCACCATGTTCGCCATGCGGTCCACGAACGCGCGCTGCAACTCGCGGCGCGTGTGCGGACCCTCGAGCGTGCGGATCGCCGCCGGGTTCGCCGAACCGACCTCGCCCCACACCGAGCGGGTGAGCTTGTCGAAGTGCTCCGACAGGCGGTACGCGTCGCTCGAGCGCGTCTCCTGCTCGCGCAGACGAGCGAGCAGGGCGGGCGCGGTGACCGCGTTCAGGAGCGAGCCCTGCACGGCCAGCACGCGGTCGTTCCAACCGTAGTCCTGTCGGCCCGCGAACACGCCCATGCCCTGGCCCCAGTGCGACCAGCGGTTGGGGGCGAGGCGGCGCAGAAGGGGGCTGGGGGCGCTCATCGCGTCCGAGGCCCACACGCTGCGCGACAGGAAGTCCACGGCCTCACGCTGACGGGCCGCGGGCACCGGCTCGACCGGGTCCTTCTCGTTCGGCTGACCGCGCTCGATGCGCGTCATGTACGAGCCGCCGACGTACTTCACCGCCATGCCGGCCGCGGTCGCGTACTGCTGCGCCATGGTGTCCATGGCGCGGCGCAGCGCGGTCAGGTCGCCCGAGCCGCCCACGATGCGCGCCTCGAACGCCGGGTCGCGCCACAGCTTCGCGAGATAGGCGGTCCGCTCGCGCGCGAAGCGCAGCGGATCGCTCCCGAGGTCGTAGATGTTCGAGCGCGGGTCCGGCGAGTCGGCGCCGTACGTGTCCTCGTCGGTCGAGTACTCGTGGCCGGGGGCCAGCGACTCGTCCGCGATGCGACGCGCGAAGACGCGATCCTCGTCGGGGTTCGACTTGCCGCTCGGCGTGTAGCCGTAGCGGATCGCCCAGCGGTCGTAGCTGCCCGCGTTCCACGTGTACCAGTCGCCCTGCTGCTTGCGGCTGTAGTCGATGTTCGGGCTCGGATACTCCATCACCGACGAGTATAGGCCCTTCGACCGCGTGAACGTGGTGTCGTGCAGCTGCTCGTACGGCGTGCTCGTGCTGGAGCGGAAGTTGTGGCGCAGGCCGAGCGCGTGCCCGACCTCGTGCAGCGTCGCCCACTCGACCGCGGCCTGCAGGAACTCGTCCGGCACCGGGCTGCCGGGCGCCAGCGTGCCGTCCATGAGCATGGCGATGCGCTGGATCGAACCCGCCGTGGTCAGCGCGTCGCCGGCCATGCACAGGTGGTCGAGACGCGTGTTCGCCGGCAGGTGGTCGAGCGCCGTCCACGGCAGCGCGCTCTGCGCGATCTCGTCGGGACCGGCGAAGCGGCGGTAGGCGTTGGCGTAGCTCTGGAACATGCTCGCCTCGAACAGGATGTCCGAGTCGAGGATCTCACCCGTGCGCGGATCCACGCGCGACGGCCCGATGGCGCCGAAGCTGGGCTCGTGCGAGGTGATCCAGCGGATGGTGCTGTAGCGCGCATCCTCGGGGTCCCAGTCCGCGTCGTCCTTGGGCGGGTCCATCGCCAGGATGGCGTTCTTGAAGCCGGCCTCCTCGAACGCGGCCTGCCACTTCTCGACGCCGCGCTTCACCCACGGGCGGAACTTGTCCGGCACCGTCCAGTCGATGTAGTACACGATCGGCTTGACCGGCTCCGAGAGCGCCGCGGTGGAGTCCTTCTTCTCAAGCCGCCAGCGGTGGATGTGACGCAGCCAGAAGTTCTCCTGGTCGTCACGCCCGAAGTCCTTGGTGGCGGTGAGGAAGTAGCCGACGCGGTTGTCGGCCCAGCGCCGCGCCATGGGCGTGGCCGGCAGGCGCGTGAACGAGTAGTGCACGCCGACCGGGATGTAGCGGTTGTCGGGCACCGACTCCAGCATCAGGCGCGAGCGGTCGAGCGGCGAGTAAGTGAGCGTCACCTCGATCTCGGAGTTGTCCGGGAACGTCTTCGACGCGTTCAGGATCGAACGCTCCTTGTCGAAGCGCACGCCGACGCCGCCGAGCGCACCCTTCATCTGCTCGGACAGGTCGGTGACGTCGGACAGCACGAGCGCGCCCAGGTCCACGAGCACGGCCTTCGTCGAGTCGTGCTCGGCCTCGATCTTGAACGACTGCACGATCGAGTTCGGGATCGAGATCTCGCGCGCCTTGTCGATGGGGGTGCCGGCCGGCGTGGTGAACTGCGTGTTCACCTGCACCAGCATGATGCGGTCGCCGTGGCGCTCCCACTGCAGCATGCGATCGTCGAGGGGCAGGCCGCCGAGCGTGTAGTTGGAGCCGATGCCGCGCGACAGGCTCACGATGTAGAGGAAGGGCTGGTTCAACTGCTCGCGCCCGATCTCGAGCCACAGGTTGTCGCGCTTCTTCCACAGCGTGAAGAAGCCCTTCTTCTTCTCGGCGTCCTTGGTGACCTTCGACCAGTCACCGAACGGCTTGTCGTTCGGTGCGGCGGCCGCGGGCGCGCCGGACGGGGGGCCACCCTTGCCGGCGCCCGGACGACCGGACGGACCGGAGTTCTTCGCATCGGCCGCCAGCACGGGCGCGGCCAGCAGCAGCAGCGCGAGCGCGAGCGACGGACCCACGGGGAATCGGGATCGCATGGTGTCGGAAGCTCCATGGTGTCGGAAGCTCCTCGACGCGGCCAACCCATGGCCGCGCGGTGAGTGTGGGAAGTCGGCTCCCGGCGTGGGAGCCGTGCGGCAGGTCCGGCCACAGGGCACGGACCGATGAAGGGACGGACAGCCTAGGGCACCGGGGCCTCGGGCCCAAACCCACCCGGACAGCCCCGTCGCGCCCACCGACGGCCGCCGCCGCTCATAGGACAGGCGCGGTGGTCCCGGGGTTGGGAAGGGGCCCGGGGCGCGGTCCGTCCGAGGTGGCCTCGTCGTGTCCGCTCACCGCTTCCGGACGTATGTGGCAGGGTCGAGCGTGCGGCGTCCCGGGTTGATCGCGGGTGCGCGCACTCGAAGGTCCGCACCCGCGTCACGCCGCGCGTGCGCGTATGCGTGCGTCCGGAAGCGCGGATATGGGATATTCACATCGGGTCCCAGGTCCGACCCGGTGGGACGAGGAGGATGCGATGCGCGGTCTGGTGCTCGAGTTCGATCGCATGAGCAACAGCGGACTCATCAGCGGGGACGACGGTAGGCGCTACCGTTTCGTCGCTGCGGAATTGCGCTCGTCGGGCTCCGTGCGTGGCGGGGATACGGTGGACTTCGTGCCGGCGGGCGATGAGGCGCGGGAGATCTTCGTGCTCGTCGCGACGGGCGGTTCGGAAAGCGGCGTGACCATCGTGCCGGCCGATCGTAGCCTGTGGGGATGGTTCGTCTTCGTGTTCACCATGCGAGGCGAATGGAAGGGGCGGGCTCGCCGCAAGGAGTACTGGGCGTTCAGCCTGTTCGCCCTGCTCATCCTGCTCGTCGCATGTCTGCCACTCGCCGGGTACGACGAGGCCGACGAGAACTGGGGTTTGTATCTGCCCCTCGTGCTGGTGTCGCTCGCCATGGTGCCAGGCTCGATCAAGGTCCTCATCCGTCGCCTGCACGACGTCGGTCTCTCGGGATGGTTCTACCTCGCCACCCTCGTGCCATGGCTGGGCAGCCTGTTCTCTCTCATCGTCGCGCTCATCCCGTCCCAGGACCGAACCAACCGCTGGGGCCCGCCGGCCGCTCCGCGTTGAGGCGAGTCCCATGAACGATCGAGGGCCGGTGCGCACGCGGCGCACCGGCCCTCGGTCGTGAGCGGTCGTGGGTCAGTAGTTCACGATGGTGCGCACGCCGAACACCGCAGCGGTGCGGCCGCCCGCGACCGCGCCCGGATTCGCGACGAACTGCACGTCGGGCTGCAGCGTCAGCCACGGGGTCACGCGCGCGAGCCACGTGAACTCGAACGCCAGTTCAGGGAACGTCTCCACGCCCTGAGCGCGCAGCGCACGCGCCGAGTACCGACTCGGCACCGCGATCGCGAAGCCGGCGGCGATGCGATCGTCGGGACGGCCCGGCACCCAGCCGTCGCCCACCAGCCCACCACCGTGGAACGACCCGAACGGGTTGACGCGGCCGTCGGCGACGCCGGTGCGCGCGTAGCCCGAGACCGATCTCGTGCCGCGCGCGAGCAGCGCGCCCTCCACGAACGCGTACGCCCCCGCGTTGCCCGTCACGCGTTCCGGATCGCCCGCACCGTCGGTGCGCTCGACGTGGTCGAACGTCCCCGTGAATCGCCACGCACCCACGCCGAGGCGCGCGGCGTGCCCGCCGGTGCCACCGGCGCGCGACCAGCCGAACTCGGTCGCGAGCAGGGCGCCGTCCTCGCGCGAGAGATGGATGTGCGTGCCCGTGGGGTCCTCGGGATCGCCGGGGACGCCGTCGGCCACGAGCACCAGTGCCGAGGTCGTTCCCGGACCCTGCACGCGCAGGCGCGCGGCGAGCGAAGTGGTGGGGAAGATCGAGGGGCCGTTCGCGCCCGCCTGCGACCAGTCCTTGCCGATGCCGTGCGAACTGTTGAGGAACGGCTTGGCCGCGTCCTTCGAGTCGAACTCGCTATTCACGTTGTAGAGCCCGGCGCGCACCGACACGCGCTCGCCGAAGCCCTGGTCGAGCCACGCCTCGAACACCTTCATGGCGTCGGGCGCGTCGATGTTGCTCACCACCTGCGCGTCGCCCGCGTACTCGCTGGGGCTGTGGCCGTGGTCGCGCAGCCCGTACACGAACCACGTCGCGCCGGGCCAGCCCACGAGTCGCTCGGCGTCCACCTCGACCTGCAGGTCCTCGTTGTCGAGCGAGGCGCTGCCCACCGCTGCGCCCCCGCGCAGGTTGCGCATCCACTCGTGCGCGCTGGCGATCGTCACCGTGACGCCGCGATTCTCGAGCCGGTTGCGCAGACCGTTCCAGTCGCCGGTCAGCGTGGAGCGCTCGGCGGCGGACTCCGCGTGCGCGGGCGCGAACGCGACGAGCAGGGAGACGATCACGATGGGGACTCGCAGCAGGGAACGAGCGGGCATGGCAGGACACCCTCGGTTGAGGTTCGGGACGAACGATGGACTCGGGGGTGTTTAGGTCTCGGTCACCTGCGTTCGTCACGAGAGGGGTGGGCCCGGTGCGGACCGCGTGGGCCGTGCGCGATGCAACGCGAAGCGGTGCGCGACCCCGAAGCGGTCCCGTGACCAAGCGCCGCGTGCGCTGGGCGGGCGGTGCCGCCCACGCGTCAGCGACGGGTCGAGGCGATGAGCGCCAGACCGGCGCGACGCACGCGGGCTCGCCACAGCAGGTGCGCGAGACCGGCGGCGGCGTAGAGCAGCACCAGTGGTTCGAGCGGCACGCGCATGCGCAGCGCACCCCAGAACACGAGCGCGCCCGCGGTGGACAGTCCGATCGCGAACAGCGGCAGCGACTGGAACCAGCGTCGCTTGCCGCGCAGCGTCACCACCAGTCCGAGCAATGCGAGCGGCCACGTCAGGAGCGACCACAGCAGCAGCGGGTCGGTGGCCCCGAGCAGACGATCGGGCAACGAGCCCGCCGCCCACCAGCGCCCGGTGCCGGGTGTGATCGCGGTGGGTCGCCACAGGCGCGCGAACTTCGCCCACGCCATCGCGGGCCAGTCGCGCCAACGCGACAGCCCGAACGCGATCGCCTCGGACGCGGCCGCCCGGTCCACCTGCGTCTCGGACAGTCCCTGCCAGCGCGTGCGCCACGGTTCGGACTCGGCGGTGCTCATGGCGTTGCCGCGCATGACGGGGTCGTCCCACACGAGCGGGTTGTTCGCGTCGAGCAGCGTGCGTCCGCCGCCGGTGGTCACCAGCACGAACTCGCCGAGCACGACCGTGTTGCGGATCGCCCACGGCGCCAGCGTCAGCGCGAGCGCCAACCCCACGAGCGCGACCTGACGGCGTCGCTCCTCGGGACGCAGCATGAGCCCGAGCGGCGCCCACGCCCACAGCGCGACGAGGAACGGCATGGGCAGCGCGGTCGGTCGTGCGAGCGTGGCCAGGCCCCACACCACACCCATGCGGAACGCGCTCGCGCCACTCGGTGACTTGAGCCACTCGGTGCTCGCGAGCAGACCGCCCAGCAGCATCACGGTGAACAGGCTCTCGGTGAGCAGGTAGCCCGAGAAGAACACGAGCAGCGGATGGACCACCGACAGCCACGCCGCGATGCGACCCACGCCGGGGCCGAACAGCGATCGTCCGAGTGCACGCACGAACACGGGCACCATCGCGCCGAGCACGCACTGCAGGACGAGCGCGGCGAAGTGGACGTGCCCGGTGACCTGATAGACGAGGCTGAGCAGCCATGGCAGCAACGGGGCCTTGGCGGTGGGGTAGAAGCCCCCCTCGGTCTCGAGCGAGAACCCCATCCCGCGCGCGATGTTCCAGGCCAGCGCATCGTAGGTGATGCCGTCCGACGAGGGCTGCGCGTCGGGGCCGTGCACGGCGAACACGAACGCCAGCCGGAGCGCGAGGGCGACCCCGATGAGCCCGAGCGTCTCGAGCGAGGGGCCGCGCAGTCGGCTCAGCAGGGGGCGCGGGCGGGGCCCGGGCGGTTCGGACGCGCGTTGGATCATGAGGTCATCGTATCAGTGGCGGCGGGGCGCGGGACAGGCCCGTCCGGCCGGGGGAGTGTGCCCCGCGTGACGGTGTTCGGTGCCGCCTCACGGCACGGCCCCGCGCCGCGCAGGATGCGAGGGGGCGGTACGCGACAGCGTGCGCGCTGCACGCGGGGCCCGCTCGAAGGGACCGGCACGCGGGGCCGGCTCGTGCGCGACGGATACGCGCAACCCGTTCGCGGGCAGCGTTCCCGGTGCGTGATGGGCGTCGCGGCCCCGTCCGGATGCGGAAGCGCATCCCCGGGTCGGTGCGGCGGCCGGGCTCGAGGACCACGAGCATGGATCATCGAATCCCCAAACGTCGGGTGCCGGTCTCGTTCTGGTGCGCCGACCGGGGTGCGGCCGAAGGCCGGATCCTCCTCGACCTCGACCCGACGGGCCGTCGTCACCCGACGATCCTGTCGCGGCTCAACTCACCGTCGCGGTTCATCCCCGTGGAGACGGGACCGGACGGCCGGGTCGAGCTCTGCAACCGTTCGCGGTGGCTGAGGCTCGTACCGGGTCCGGACGTTCCTGCGGACGACGTGTTCGCGCCCGGCCGTGGGCCGTCGCGCGAGGAGGAGACCGACGTATGGCTGACGGACGGAAGCAGGCTGTCCGGCCGCATCTGGATGCCGCTCGAGCGACCCACGCAGCGGTTGTCGGACTTCGTGAACCAGCGTCCGGACGCGTTCATCGTGCTCCGGCGGGATCGCGAGGTGCAGCTGCTCAACGTGGCGGCGGTCGCGCGGATGGGGTGGGCGGGAGGCGGCGACGCACCCCGCACTTCCCGCGGTTCCCGGATGTCCGGCGGTGATGCGCTCGTCGTGAACCCTTGAGCACCGGCGCCCGCGGGCGCCCTGAGGACCCGCCGCGTGCGGGTCGCCAGCGGGTCGTGAAGGACCCGCATCCTTTCGGCGGTCGGACGGCCTCGTGCCCGTCCGGCCGCCGTTCGCTTGCCGTGCGCGACGTTGCCGCGCGAGGGGCGCGCACGCTACGGTGCGGGCATGAGCTCGATCCGCGTCGCCTTCGTGCAGGGCCGTCCACGCTTCGGTGAGCCTGAGCGCAACCTCGCCCACGGTCTCGCGCTGGCGGGTCGCGTCGAGGCCGATCTCGTGGTGCTGCCCGAACTGTGGTCGAGCGGGTACGTGTTCTCGTCGCACGCCGAGGTCGCCGCCGCCGCCGAGGACGCCGAGCGCGGCATCACCGCCCGCATGCTCGCCGATGCGGCGCGCCGCGAGCGTCGTCACTACATCGCGGGCTTCCCCGAGCGCGCACGCGGCCGCCATTACAACAGCGCGCTCCTCGTGGGACCGCGCGGCACGAAGGCGGTGTACCGCAAGCTGCATCTGTTCGAGCGCGAGCGCGAGTGGTTCTCGCCCGGCGACCTGCCGCTCGCCGTGCATCGCGTGGGGCCTGCGCGCGTCGGCATGCTCATCTGCTTCGACTGGCGGTTCCCCGAGGCCGCGCGCGTGCTCGCGCTCGAGGGCGCCGATCTCATCGCGCACCCGTCGAACCTGGTGTTCGCGAACGCGCAGGAGGCCATGCGCACGCGCTCGCTCGAGAACCGCGTGTGGACCGTGACCGCCAACCGCACCGGCACCGAGACCCGTCCGGGAGGACGCGTGCCGTTCACCGGGCGCAGCCAGGTCGTGGACCCGGGCGGGGAGGTGGTCGCGCGCGCCGGTCGCGTGGCCGAGACCGCGATGGCGGTGGATTGCGACCTCGCGCGGTCGCGCGACAAGCGCCTCACCGAGCGCACGCCGCTGTTCTCGAACCGCCGCCCGGCCATGTATCGCCGACTCGTGCAGCGCTGACCCCCGGGTACTTGCCGCCGGGCTCTCCGCGGGCGCACACTCGGACGGTCCCTTCGCACCGTCGTCCCGAACCTCGGAGAACCGTCGTGTCGAACGCCCCGGATCCGCGCGCCGCCGAACTGTCCGCGTTCATCGAGGCCTTCGTGGCCGAATCGAAGCCGCGCGAGCTCGCGTTCAACCAGGCCTACTGGCTCGCCAACACCACGCCCGACGAGGCCCCGCTGCGCGAGAGCGCGCGACTCGAGACCGAACTGCGCCTCATGCTCGCGCGGCCCGAGGCGTTCGCCACGCTGTCGCGCCTGCGCGCGGGCGGGCCGCTCGCCGATCCGCTGCTCGACCGCCAGCTCAAGCTGCTGCACGACCGCCATCGCGAGCAGCAGATCGCGCCCGAGGCGATCGCGCGTCAGGTCGAGCTGTCGAAGTCGCTCGAGGCGCGCTTCAACCAGTTCCGCGCCCAGCTCGACGGCCGCGCCGTGCCCGACAACGCGCTCGTGGACATCCTGCGCACCTCCGACGACCTCGACCTGCGCCGTCGCGCGTGGGAGGCGAGCAAGCAGGTGGGCGCGCAGGTCGAGGCCGACCTGCTCACGCTGGTGCGGCTGCGCAACGAGGCCGCGCGCTCGCTGGGGTTCGCGAACCACTACTCCATGGCGCTCGAGCTCGACGAGCTCGACGAGCGCGAGCTGTTCGCCCTGTTCGACGAGCTCGAGCGTGAGACCACGCTGCTGTGGCGCGACTACAAGGACCGGCTCGACCGCCGACTCGCGCAGCGCTTCGGCATCGGCACCGATGCGTTGCGGCCGTGGCACTACTCGGACCCGTTCTTCCAGGAGGCGCCCGCCGCCGAGGTGAGCCTCGATCCGTACTACGAGTCGCTCGATGTGGTGGCGCTCACCGAGCGCTACTTCGCGGCGGTCGGGTTCGATATCCGCGAGATGCTGTCGCGCGCCGACCTGTACGAGCGCGAGGGCAAGTGCCAGCACGCGTTCTGCATGTCCATGGACCGCGGCGCCGACGTGCGCGTGCTGTGCAACGTGAAGCCCAACGAGCGCTGGATGGGCACCATGCTGCACGAGTACGGCCACGCCGTGTACGACCAGCACGTCTCGCGCGACCTGCCGTGGCTGCTGCGCGGGCCCGCGCACATCCTGAGCACCGAGGCCAGCGCCATGCTGTTCGGTCGATTGTCCAAGAACCCGGTCTGGCTGCGTGAGTGGGCGGGCGCCGACCCGGCCTCGCTCGCGACGCGCGCCGAGGCGGTCTCCCGTGCGGTGCGCGAGCAGCTGCTCGTGCAGTCGCGCTGGATGATGGTCATGGTGCACATGGAGCGCGCGCTGTACCGCGACCCCGACCAGGACCTGCGTGCGCTGTGGTGGGACCTCGTCGAGCGCTTCCAGTGGGTGCGGCGTCCCGAGGGCCGGCACGCGCCCGACTGGGCGGCGAAGATCCACTTCAGCATCGCGCCCGTGTACTACCACAACTACCAGCTCGGCGAGATGCTCGCGTCGCAGCTGCAGGACCACCTGCTGCGTGTCGTGCTGGGCGGTGGCGACCGCGTGTGGGAGCGCTACGTGCGCGCGCCCGAGGTGGCCGGTTTCCTCGTGCCGCAGTACTACGCTCCGGGCAAGAGCCACGACTGGCGCGAGCTCACGCGCCGCGCCACCGGACGTGCGCTCGAGTCGCGCCCGTTCGTGGACGACCTCGCCGGGAGGAGCGCGGGCGCGTGACGGGGACCGCGAGCACGCGCCCGCTCGCGGGCCTCACCGTGCTCGACCTCTCGCGCGTGCTCGCGGGGCCTTACGCCACGCAGCTGCTCGGGGATCTCGGGGCCACGGTGTGGAAGGTGGAGCGTCCCGGCGATGGTGATGAGACGCGCGCCTGGGGTCCGCCGTTCGTGGGCGGGGCGAGCGCCTACTACCTGTCGGTGAACCGCAACAAGCGCTCGGTGGCGCTCGACTTCCGCGACCCCGCGCATCGAGCCGCGCTCCAGCGCGCCGCTGCGAGCGCCGACGTGGTGGTGGAGAACTTCCTGCCCGGGGCGCTGGTGCCGTTCGGGCTCGACGCGGCCACGCTGCGCGCGGCGCACCCCGGTCTCGTCGTGTGCTCCATCACCGGCTACGGTCAGGACGGCCCGTACGCGCACCTGCCCGGCTACGATGCGGTGCTGCAGGGGTTCGTGGGACTTCAGAGCGTGACCGGCACGCCCGAGGGTCCGCCGCTCAAGGTGGGTGTGGCGTTGGTGGACGTGCTTACCGGGGCGCACGCGGCGGCCGCGATCCTCGCCGCGCTCGTGGGACGGTTGCGCCACGGGGTGGGAGCGCATCTCGACGTGGCGCTGGCCGAGGTGGGGGTGCACGCGCTCGTCAACGTGGCGCAGTCGGCGCTGTCCACCGGAGCCCCCGCGCGCCGCCACGGCAACGCGCACCCCACGATCGTGCCGTACCAGACGTTCGCGGCCGCCGACGGGCTGTTCGTGCTGGCGGTCGGCAACGACGCGCAGTGGGCTCGGGTGTGCGAGGCCCTGGGCGAGCCCGAGCGCGCGCGCGACCCGCGCTGGGCGCGCAACCCCGAGCGCGTGCTGCACCGCGCCGAGGTGGTGGGCTGGCTCGCCGAGCGGTTCGCCACCGGGAGCCGCGAGCGCTGGATCGAGGCGTTCCGGGCCGCCGGCGTCCCGGTCGGCCCCGTGCGCGAGGTGCACGAGGCGGTGGCGGACCCCGCCCTGACCCAGCGCGGACTGGTGGCCCCGCGAACGTTGCCGGACGGCACCGTGACCCCGCTCATGGCCCTGCCGTGGGCCGTGGACGGGGCCCGCCCGCCCGTGGACCTGCCGCCGCCCGCGCTCGGGCAGCACACCGAGGAGTTCCTCGCCACCTTCGCCCGGGACTGACCCCGGACCGGGACGCGGGTCCGCCCCGGGGGGCGACCACGGTGGTACGTCGGCGGGGAGGTGGTCGCGTTGCGGGCGCGCTGTCGCGGTGCGATATTCGCTGCCGCTCGCTCACCATCCCCCGTTCCGACCGGAACGTCGTCATCATTCGAAGGAGTCCCCATGTCCAGCACGACGCCCCAGTCCAAGCCGCGCGGCTTGGATGGCGTGGTCGCCGCCCAGACCCGCATGAGCCACGTGGACGGCCAGAACGGCGTGCTCATCATCGGCGGCTACGAGCTCAAGGAGCTCGCCGGCAAGGTCACGTTCGAGGAGGCCGCCCACCTGCTGTGGAAGGGTCGTCTGCCGAACGCCGAGGAGAAGGCCGCGCTCACCGCGTCCATCGCGGCGAAGCGCGACGTCCCCGAGACGACGATGCGCATCGTGCGCGAGGCCGCGCTGAAGGGCGCGTCGCCCATCGACACGCTTCGCATGGCGTGCGCCACGCTGTCGCTCGACCTCGCCGATCCCAACGCCATCACGCCCGAGGCCGACTTCGAGTCCGCGCAGATGCTCGTCGCGCGCTTCCCGACCATCGTGGCCGCGCACACGCGCATCCAGGCGGGGCAGGAGCCCATCGCTCCGCGCGCCGACCTGTCGCTCGCCGCGAACTTCCTCTACATGGTGTTCGGCAAGGTGCCCGATCCGATCGCGGCCCGCGCGCTCGACACCTACTGGGTCACGGTGATCGACCACGGTATGAACGCCTCGACGTTCACCGGCCGCGTCATCGCCAGCACGCGCTCGGACATGGTGAGCGCGGTTACGGGTGCCATCGGCGCCATGAAGGGCCCGCTCCACGGCGGTGCGCCGGGGCCGGTGCTCGACATGCTGCTCGACATCAAGACGGTCGAGAACGCCGAGCCGTGGGTTCGCGCCGAACTCGCCGCGGGCCGTCGCATCATGGGATTCGGCCACCGCGTGTACAAGGTGCGTGACCCGCGCGCCGAGGTGCTGAGCACGGTCGCGCAGGAGATGGGCGGCGCGGTGCTCAACGACAAGCAGCTGTTCGACCTCGCTCGCGAGGTGGAGCGCACGGTGCTGCGCGTGCTCGACGACGTGAAGCCGGGCCGCAACCTGCGCACGAACGTCGAGTTCTACACCGCGCTCGTGCTGCAGTCGCTGGGTCTCAAGCCGGCCTCGTTCGTGGCGCTGTTCGCCTGCGGCCGCTGCGCCGGTTGGGCGGCCCACGTGATCGAGCAGCACGCCGAGGACCACCTGATCCGTCCGATGTCCGAGTACATCGGGCCGCGGGACCTCACGATCCAGAAGTGAGCGGCATGGAGTTCCTCGAGGCGCCGGTCCCCTGTGGGGCCGGCGCTTCGTGCTTCGGGGGCGGGAGTTCGTACCGCGCCCTCCTCGGAAGGCTCCTGGCCATGACGGGAGGGAGGGATTCGTGGGCCGCGTGATCCCCTTCGCCCCGTGCCCCGTGCCGTGAGGGTGTGCGCACCCGGACACCCTCGCAGGCGCCGATTGTCCCGTATGGGGCACCCGGGACCTGTCGCCACCTGAGAACTCGCGTGGAGTGCGAGTCGGATTCCGTTATCATGTCGCGAGTTGGCGGTTCGGCTCTTGGCCTTGCGAAGACTGGACCATGACTTGCCTGTCGCGGGGGTGGGCGGCCGTTCCCTCGGTCGCCGCAGTCCCGCCCGGTCCCGTTCGCAGGACTCCGGGCCCTGCCGCCATCCGATCGCTTCGAGGGAGGTCGTCATGAACAGCCGTCCGGTGCTCCGCCACCTCAGGGGCCTGCTGCTCCTGTTGCCGATCGTGGCGCTGGCCCAGGTGCCGCCGCCGCCCCCGCCGCCGCTGGGGCCGTTGCCGCCCATGCCGGCCCCGGCCGCGAACCCGCTCACCACGGCGAAGGCCAACCTCGGCAAGGTGCTGTTCTGGGACGAGCAGTTGTCGTCGTCGAACACCGTCGCGTGCGGGACCTGCCATCGTGCGGAAGCGGGCGGTTCGGATCCGCGCTCCACCGACGTCGCGACCGGCTCGCGCCACCCCGGACGCGACGGCGTGTTCGGGACGCCCGACGACGTGACGGGCTCGTTCGGCGTGCCGCTCGAGAACACGAGCGGAGCCTACGTGTCGCACTCCACCTGGGGGCTCGGTCGTCAGGTGACGGCGCGCTTCACGCCGTCGCACATCGCGGCCGGCTACTCGGCGACCTCGTTCTGGGACGGTCGCGCGACCGGTGCGTTCCTCGACCCCCTCACGGGCGACACGCTCATCCGTGCCGGTGGTGCGCTCGAGAGCCAGGCGGTCGGCCCCATCGTCTCCGACGTCGAGATGGGTCACATCGGTCGGGACTGGCCGAACGTGGTCGCGCGCATCCAGTCGTCGCAGCCGCTCGCGCTCGCCGCGTTCATCCCCGCCGACCTCAAGGCGTGGATCGCGAACCGCAGCTACCCGCAGTTGTTCCAGGAGGCGTTCGGCTCGACCGCGGTGACGCCCGCGCGCATCGCGTTCGCGATCGCGAGCTACGAGCGCACGCTGCTGCCGAACCAGGCGCGCATCGACTCGGTCATCGCCGGCACCGCCGTGCTCACGCCGCAGCAGGCGCAGGGGCAGCAGTTGTTCGGGCAGTCGGGCTGCGCCGGGTGCCACGCGGGTCCCATGTTCTCGGACGGGCAGTTCCACTACATCGGCGTGCGCCCGGCGGCCGAGGACTCGGGCCGGTTCGTGGTGACGCGCAACATCGGCAACCTGGGGATGATGAAGACGCCCAGCCTGCGCAACGTGGACCTGCGCCCGTCGCACTTCCACACCGGACGGTTCGCGCGGCTCGAGGACGTGGTCGCGTTCTACAACCGTGGGGGTGACTTCAACGCGCCCAACAAGCCGGCGGTCATCCGTCCGCTCAACCTGACCCCGCAGCAGCAGGCCGCGCTGGTGGCGTTCCTGCGCGGTGCGCTCACCGACCCGCGCGTGCGCGATCAGGTGTTCCCGTTCGATCGCCCGTCGCTGTTCTCGGACGGCGAGCTGGTGCCGGTCGTGACCGGCGCCGGCGTCGCGGGCAGCGGCGGGGTGACGCCGCAGGTCATCGCCATCGAGCCGCCGCTGTCGGGCAACACGTCGTTCACGGTCGGCCTCCAGCGTGGGTTGGGCGGTGCCACCGCCACGCTCGTGATCGACTCGAGCGAGCCGCCCGCTTCGGCCGTGGTGCCGTCGTCGGCCGCGCTCACGGTGCAGAGCATCACGCTGCAGGGCTCCGGTTCGGGCAACGGTTTCGCCTCGGTCCCGGTCGCGATCCCCGTGGACCCGACGCTGCGCGGCCGCACCTTCCACGGGCGCTGGTACGTGGCCGACCCGGCCGCGGCCGACGGTGTGTCGTGGTCGCCCGCGTTCAGCTTCCGCGTCTTCGGGGCGAACGCCGACGGCCTACTCGCCGTCGAGCCGCCGGCGCCCACGGTGCCGCGCGCGCTGCGCCTGTCGCCGGGTCGCCCGACGCCGTTCCGCGCGAGCACGGTGATCGCCTACGAGGTGTTCGCCACCGAGCGCGTGGATCTGGTGGTGTACGACGCCATGGGACGCACGGTGCGCACGCTGGTGAACGACGCGGTGCAGTTGCCCGGGGCTTACACGATCACGTGGGACGGTCGTGACGATGCCGGTCGTGCCGCACCCTCGGGCGTGTACTTCTACCGCCTGCGCAGCGGAGCCGAGGCGAACACCATGCGCACGGTCAAGCTCGACTGAGTCGCACGTCGTGAGGCACGGGGCGCCGAACCGTTCGGGTTCGGCGCCCCGTCGTCGCTCATCGTGCGTGGTCGCGTGACGTCGTGCGTGGGACGACGCATCCCGTGGGGACGAGGCGCATCTGCTAGGGTGTCCCGCCATGCGAAAGGCCCTCGTCCTGCTGTCCTCCGCGCTGCTCGTCTTCGCCGTCACGACGGCGTGGATCGTGCTTTACCCGAGCGTGCCGGCCGACCTCGGCGGGGTGCCCGACCTCGACGCGGAAGCCGCCCGCGTGCGCATCCCGTTGGGCGAGGGCGATCACCTCGACGGGTGGCTGCTCGCGGGACGCCGCCGCGCCACCGTGGTGCTGTTCGCGGGCTACGCGCGCGACCATCGGCGGTCGTGGCGCTACGCGCACTTCCTGCGGCGCGAGGGCTGGTCGGTGCTGGCCGTGGACTTCCGTTCGGCGCGTGAGCGCGACCGCAAGCCCACCACGCTCGGTCATTATGAGCGCGAGGACGCGCGCGCCACGCTCGACTGGTTGCGTGCGCAGCCCACGCACGAGCGCGACCGCGTGGCGCTGTTCGGGGAATCGCTGGGTGGGGCGGTCGCCCTTGCGATCGCGGCCGAGCGTCCCGAGGTGGTGGCGGTGGTGGCCGACTGTCCGTTCGCCACGGGCGAGGCCGCGATCGACGACGGCGTGCGCTTCGTGGGACGGCTGCCGGCATGGCCGCTGGGCCCGATCACGCGTGAGCTCGGGCGTGCGGTGACCGGGTACGACCCCGGGGCGCTCGACGTCACCGTGCCGTTGCGATCCCTCGACGGTCGGCCGGTGCTGCTCATCCAGACCACGGTCGAGGACCGCTTCGGTCGCGAGCAGGTGGCGCGACTCGAGGACGCGACGGGGCGCTCAGCGGTGACGTGGACCGTGGACGACGCGCGCCACACCGAGGTCTGGGTGGAGCATCGCGACGAGTACGAGCGACGCGTGGTCGGGTTCCTCGCCCCGCACCTCGGCGGCGGACTCGCCGCCCGCGGCCTCCAGGGCGCGCGTGCCGGTGGCGATGCGGTGGCGGACGGTGCGCGTGCGACCGGGGGCGCGGTGGTCCGCGGCGCGCGAGCGGGCGGCAGCGCGGTGGCCGACGGTGCGCGTGCGGGCGGGAGTGCGGTGGCGGAGGGTGCGCGTCGAGGTGGGCGAGCGGTGGCCGAGGGCGCGAGGTCCTTGGGGCGTGCCGTCGCATCACCGTTCCGGCGCGATCGCGACGAACGACAGGAGCCGAGACCATGAGCACCACGCTGCGCATCGGGACGCAGGGCTGGTCGTACCCGGACTGGAACGGGGTGTTCTACCCGCCGGGGGCCAAGCAGGAGGACCGGCTGCCGTTCTACGCCGAGGTCTTCGACACGGTCGAGCTCGACAACACGTTCTACGGCCCGCCCAAGGGCACCATCGTGCGCTCGTGGGAGCGGCACACGCCGCCGGGGTTCCGGTTCGCGGCCAAGCTGCCGCGCGCGATCACGCACGACGCGGGGCTGCACGACACCGGTGAGGCGTTCGCGGCGTTCGCGCGCGCGCTGGAGCCGCTGGGCGACAAGCTGGGGCCGGTGCTCGCGCAGACGCCCGCCGAGTTCGTGCGCGACGAGGCGAACGCGCGCGCCCTGGCGTCGTTCCTCGAGACGCGTCCGTCCGACGTGCGGCTGGCCGTGGAGTTCCGTCACGCCTCGTGGCACGAGCCGGCCACGTTCGACCTGCTGAGGTCGCACGGGGTCGCGGTGGCGTGGACGGAGTGGCGCGAGCTCGCGCGCGTGCGCGAGGTGACCGCCGACTTCCTGTACCTGCGCTGGCTGGGGGATCGCCGCGAGATCGAGCGCTACGACCAGGTGGTGGTGGACCGCACCGCGTCGTTCGCCGAGTGGGAGTCCGCCGTGCTGGGCACCATGGGGCAGGTGCGCGAGGTGCACGGGTTCTTCAACAACCACTGGGCGGGTCACTCGCCGGCGAGCGCGAACGAGATGAAGCGCCGCCTCGGGCTGGACGTCGTGGACCCGCGCGGGCAGTGGCCGCAGGGCGAGCTGTTCTAGCGCGTCAGACGG
>JBEGJG010000135.1:0-9853 GCA_041184705.1 Candidatus Eiseniibacteriota bacterium | reverse complement strand
CACCCGCGACGTCCTGCCCGTGGTCCGCCGGTTCCCCCTCCGCTCGGACCGTCCGCGGCCGATAATCATGAGGGACCACGGGTTCGCACCCGGGACGGCCGGGACGCGTGCGCCGCGAGGTATCAGGGCGGCCCATCGCATGCACCTGTGGAGGGACGGGACGGACCTCCCGGAACGGTTCCGGGGGCTGCCCGCGCGAGGTTCGCGATGCAGGTCAAGGGCGGACGGGTCGAGACGCTGGTGCCGCACATGCTGCGCGGGCAGCTGCTGCGCCCGAGCTTCGTGCGCCTCAGCCTGCGTCTGGGTCTGACCCGCCAGATGCCCGCGTGGGCCAAGCTCCAGTTCACGAACAACGGCATCACCGCCGACGACCTGGAGCGCGTGCTCGGCCGCATCGGCAGCCTCGAGTCGTGGGCCGACGAGTGGGAGCGCCTCGGGCTCCACCACGAGGTCGAGGGCGCCGACGCCGAGGTGCGCGGCGATCGCGCGGCGGCCGGTCGGCATCGTCTGTGGGCGAGCGCGGCGTACAACTTCGCGCAGTACGTGGTGTTCATGGACGCCGCGCGCAAGCGCCAGCTGCACGCGCAGTGCCTGCGCGCCTACCGCGCGGCCGCGCCCGACTTCGAGCACCCGGCGCGACCGTTCGAGTTCGAGTTCCGCAAGCGCACCGTGCGTGGTTGGCTGCGTCTGCCCGCGGGCGACGGCCCGCACCCCGTGGCCGTGATCCTCAACGGCACGAACGGGGTGAAGGAGGAGCTGCACCAGTGGGCCGACGCGTTCCTCGAGCGCGGCATCGCCACGGTGACGCTCGACGGTCCCGGCCTGGGCGAGACCTTCCACCGCCTCAGCACGGTCGCCGAACCGCGTCCGCTCGGCGTGGCGATCATGAACCGCATCGAGTCCGAACCAGCGCTCGATCCCGACCGCGTCTGCTACACCGGCCTGTCGCTCGGCGGCTACGCCGCCATCAAGATGGCGGCGCACGACCCGCGCGTGCGCTGCGTCGCCGCGGTGAGTCCCCCGTTCTCGGTGGACGTGTACTGGAACGTCACGCTGTCCTCGATGCGCGGCGAGCTGGCCTCGCTCTACGGCATGTCGGTCGAGGAGATGACGCCGTTCATCCCGCGCATCACGCTCGAGCACGTGTTGCCCGACCTGCACGCGCCGCTTCTGCTGGTGGGCGGTGGTCACGACATGATCACGCCCGACGAGGAGGCGCAGCGCATCTTCGCCACCGCGCGCAACGAACGCGAGTTCGTGCACTACCCGCGCGGGGCGCACGAGTGCTTCAACGTGCTGTCCGATCTCCGCCCGCGCCTGACGGCGTGGGTCGCGGCGCAGCTCGCGCGGCATCGCACGCACGTGCCGGTGCGCCCGCGCCGCGCCGGCCCCGACCCGCGCGACGCCGCGTTCGTGGCGGGCGAGGCGGTGGACCCGGACTTCGCCGACGACCTCGCCGGCGAGGGTGCCCCGCGCGAATGGCACACGCACCGCCGCAACGAGTCGCTCGCCGCGCGCTTCAGTTGGCCGTGGGCGCAGGAGCGGCAGGTGCAGTGCGTGCGCCGCACCGCGATCGGCCCGACCGCGCTCGAGGCGACGGTCCGCCGATCGGTGCACGGCGGCTGACGTCGCCCCTCAGCGGTTCGCCGCGCCCCGCTCGCGCGCGGCCGTGCGCGCCATGTGCTTGTTGCGGTACATGAGCCGGTCGGCCTCGTTGAGCAGTTCGGCCGCGTTCATGGTGCCGTCCCACTCGACGACGCCGAGCGACAGGCCCGTGGGGTGCGCCGCGCCGGACTGGAACGTGTCCACCACGCGCCGCGCGAGCCGCTCGGCGCCTTCGCGGTCGGCGACCACGATGAGCACGAACTCGTCCCCACCGACGCGATAACCGCTGTCGGCCCCGTCGCGCGACGAGGCGCGGATCGCCACGCCCACCGTGCGCAGCGTGTCGTCGCCCGCGGCGTGACCGAAGCGGTCGTTCACCACCTTGAGGTCGTCCACGTCCATGTAGAGCAGGGCGAGCGGATGCGCGAAGCGTCGCGAGCGCAGCATGGAGCGCACGAGCTCGCGTTCGAGCGCGCGACGGTTGCCCAACCCGGTGAGCGGGTCGGTGAGCGTGAGCGCCTCGAGGTCGGCGAGGTGGCGCGCCGCGGTGCGACGTTCGCGGCGCAGCAGCACGATCACCCAGACGCCGAACGCGATCGCGACCGCCGAGGCCAGGCTCGAGGCCCACAGCTCGCGCGCCGAGGGAGCGGCCTCACCCGCGCCGTACCACGCGGTCAGCCATGGCAGGGACGCCAGGACCACGACCGCCAGCACCAACGGCAGCAGGCGGAACGGGGGCGGCAGGCTGGGTTCGGGTCGGTTCAAGCGCGCTCCGGGGATGTGGGACGGGTTTCGCGGCATCATGCTGGGCGTCCCGGGCGGGTGTAAAGCGCGGAGGTGTTCAACTCCTCGTCGCGTGGAGCCCTCCCCCGGTGCTCGCGTGGACCCGGGTCCCGGCCGTCCTCGCCGGCCGGATGGACGACCTGCACGTGCGGGCGAAAGCTGCTAATTTCATGGGGTTATCGTGTCCGAACACCGGGAACGAGGAGGCTGCCATGGCCGAAGCCACCACCGCGGTCCGCATCCGACCGCTGGACGAGCTCGACATCACGGGAATCGCGCGCATCGATGAGCGCATCTCCGGCATCTATCGTCCCGAGGTCTGGGAGACTCGGGTCATGTACTACACGCGCCGCGACCCGGGCGCCTCGCAGGTGGCCGAGATCGACGGCAAGGTCGTGGGGTTCATGATGGGCGACCTGCGCGCCGGCGAGTTCGGTCTCGATGACGTGAGCGGCTGGATCGAGCGCTTCGGCATCGACCCCGATCACCGCGGCCAGGACCTCGGCCGCAAGCTGTTCGACGCGATCCGCACTCACTTCGTGACCGAAGGCGCCACGAGCGTGCGGACCATGGTGGACACGAACGACGGTGGGGTGGGTGGCTTCCTGAAGGCCATCGGTTTCCAGCCCGCCCCCATGCAGGCCCTCGAGATCCGTCTCTGAACCACGGGAGCAAGGCCACGTCATGAAGGTCGAGAACGTCACCCTCGAGAAGAAGTACCACTCCGCGGTCGAGCATTGGCGTGGGCATCACTTCAAGGATTACGAAACGCTGATGGACAACTGGGAGAAGTACTTCCCCAAGGACGAGAAGTTCTGCCTGTGCGCCAAGATGGAGATCGGCACCTCGGACGTCATCCAGGTCGGGGAGCAGAAGGGCGAGAAGAAGCGCCTCGAGCCCGATCAGCTGACCGAGGACCAGGCCCGCCACCTGCTCGCCATCATCAAGGCGCAGGCGAGCACCGAGTTCGGCAGCATCCAGCAGCACGCCGGCACCATCGACCGCGCCCACGACGACCAGGACCGCGCGTGGGTCATGCGCGTGATGGCCGAGGAGCTTCGTCACGGCTACCAGATGCTGCACCTGCTCCTGTCCAAGGACTGGTCGCACGTGAGCGGTGGCGTCACGGGGGAGCAGATGGTCGAGGAGATCCTCTCCATGACCACCGGCAACCACGTGCTCGACGCGTTCAACCTCGACTACGACTCGTTCATGGACAACATCACGTTCGCGGCGTTCATCGACCGCGTCGGCAAGTACCAGCTCACCATGCAGAAGGTGTGCGCGTACAAGCCCATGGCCGACTCGATGCCGCCCATGCTGCGTGAGGAGGCGTTCCACCTCGCGGCCGGCGTGATCCCGCTGCGCCGTTTCGCCGAGCGCGCCGCCACCGGTGACCCGCTCGCGAACCTCGCGCTCGTGCAGCAGAGCGTCAACAAGTGGTTCGCGCGCGGCCTCGAGATGTTCGGCGACGAGCGCGGTGGCCAGAAGAACATCCAGCTCGGGTTCAAGGACCTCACCAACCGGCAGGCGGTGGACCAGTACACCGAGGAGTGCCGCAAGATGATCCGCGACATCAACACGCGGTTCGTGCGCGCGCGCTTCCCGGACTACACGCCCGACAAGGTCGAGTCGGTCATCGAGGAGCTCGAGAGGTCGCGTGGCACGCACAAGGGTCTGTCGTACGACGAGATCCTGCGCCTGCCCGACGCGCGCTTCTTCCGCCGCAAGGGTGAGCACGCGTTCCAGATGATCGGCGTGTACGGCGAGACGTTCACCGACGCCGAGGAGTACCTGCGTTACCTGAGCAAGCACCTCAACTCGGGCTACGTCGCGAGCCGCGACATGCGCCTGTACGCCGAGGCGCTGCGCAAGGTCGCGTCGGGTGAGCTCTCGGTCGAGGACGGCGTGAAGTCCATGCCCAAGTTGAAGCGCCTCGGTGGCAGCTGTCCGTGCAGCCGGTCGGTGCGCTGGGTCATGGAGGACCGCGACGGCTCCGAGACCACGGTGATGACCCGCCCCGCCTGATCCACCCCGAGGATTCGACGAGGGGCGCCTCCTGCGAGGCGCCCCTCGATTGTTATAGGATGAGGGCACCATGACTCCTCCCACCGCCTCCCGCTCGCGCACGCCCGTCGTCGCCTACTTCTGCATGGAGTACGGCCTCCACGAATCGTTCCCCATCTACTCCGGCGGCCTCGGCATCCTGGCCGGGGACTACATCAAGGCCGCGCACGACCTGCGCGCCCCCATGGTGGCCGTGGGCCTGCTGTACGAGCGCGGCTACTGCGTGCAGCGCATCGGGGCCGATGGCCGACCGTACGAGGAGTATCCGGGGTTCGACACCGCGTTCCTCGAGGACACGCAGGTCCGCGTGCGCGTGCGCATCCGCGGCCGCGAGGTGCCGCTGCGCGTGTGGGTGACCGACCGCTACGGGCACATCCCGCTCTACCTGCTCGAGCCCACCCAGCAGGAGGACCGCTGGATCACGCACCGCCTCTACGAGGCCGGCACCGACACGCGCATCGCGCAGGAGATGGTGTTGGGCATCGGTGGCGTGCGCGCGCTCGGCTGGTTGGGGCTGCAGGTGCACACCTACCACTTCAACGAGGGTCACGCGGTGTTCGCGGGCCTCGAGCGCATCGCCGAACTCATGGAATCGGGACTGCAGTTCCCCGACGCGTGGGCCCGCGTGCGCCAGCAGACCGTGTTCACCACGCACACCCCGGTGAAGGCCGGCAACGAGGAGCACGCGCTCGCCGACCTGCGCCGCATGGGCGCCTGCCTGCAGCTCTCGGGTGCCGAGATGCGTGCGATCGGCGGTGACCCGTTCAACATGACGGTGGCCGGGCTGCGGCTGTCGCGCGCGGCCAACGCGGTCGCGCAGCTGCACGGCGAGACCTCGCGCGAGATGTGGAAGGACGTCAGCAACGCCTGCCCCATCGGCGCGATCACGAACGGCGTTCACGTGCCGACGTGGCAGGCCCCTTCCATCCGCGAGGCGGCCGGCGACCCCGACAAGCTCCTCAAGGCGCACCTCGCGCTCAAGGCCGAGCTCATCGCCGAGGTGCAGCGCCGTCAGGGCGTGACGCTGCCACCCGACGCGCTCCTGGTGGGCTTCGCGCGGCGCGCCGCCGGCTACAAGCGCAGCGACCTCATCCTGCGCGACGAGGCCCGGCTCGCGAACCTTCTCGAGCACCACCACGTGCGCGTGCTGTTCGCGGGCAAGGCGCATCCCGACGACGCCAACGGTCGCAACATCGTGGCGCGACTGGTGCAGGGTGCGCGCAAGCATCCGGGTCAGGTCGTGTTCCTCGAGAACTACGACATGGCGCTGGGCCGACTGCTCACGCGCGGCTGCGACGTGTGGTTGAACAACCCCATCCGTCCACTCGAGGCGAGCGGCACCAGCGGCATGAAGGCCGCCATGAACGGTGTGCCCAACGTGAGCATCCTCGACGGCTGGTGGCCCGAGGCGTGCGTGGACGGCGTGAACGGGTTCGCGGTCGGACGTGGTGAACCGGGCGACGACGTGCGCGTGATCCCCGCGTTCACCGACCGCAAGAAGTGGGCGCGCATCATGGCCGAGAGCGTGCGGTCCACGCAGGACGCGTTCTCGTGCGAGCGCATGCTGCGTGAGTACTTCGTGCAGCTGTACGGCCTGCCCGACGCGCTGCCCGCCCCCAACACCCCGGTCGGCGCCTGAGCCGACCGGTTCAGTCCACCGTCGGGATCGCGACCAGCTTGGCCTGATAGGCGGCCGGCAGGCGGTGGTGCCGTGCGCCGCGCAGCAGCGCCTCGAGGTAGCGGCGCGACGGCGGGGTGGGGTTCGCGGCCCGCGCCACGTACACGAGCGCATTGAGTCGGCGCGGGAACGAACCGTCGTCGGCGCGCGTCAGTTGCACCGAGACCGTCTCGCGGTCGTACGAGTTGTTCGGGTGTCCGGGTCCGTGCCAGCCCTCGTACACGTCGAGTTCGGCGAGGTGCGACTCGTCGAGGTCGTACACCACCCCCCAGACGCTCTCGCCGTGCGCCACGCCCACGCTGGCCACGCCGCCTTCCCACGAACGGGAGCGGAGCGGGAACGTGAGCCGGTGGTCGCGCAGTTCGGCCAACCCGACCACGCGGTGGCCCGGGCAGCGGCGTTCGAACTGTTCCGGGTCGAGGTTCGACCCGTACGCGAAGTAGAGCATGTCATCCTCCGGTCGGGGGGGCGCCCCTTGAGCATAGCCGCGTTGAGGGGGCCTCGCAGCCCCGATATAGTCGCGCGTCCCGGCCGCGCACCGCGCGCCCCCGGCCCCCCGCACCGTCACCCGGAGACCGCCATGCCCGTGGACATCCTCGCCTTCGGCCCCCACCCCGACGACGCCGAGATCGGTTGTGGTGGCGTGCTGCTCAAGATGAAGCAGCGCGGGCGGACCACCGGCATCGTGGATATGACGTCGGGCGACATGGGTTGGGGCACGCCCGAGATCCGTGCCGAGGAGGGTCGCCGTGCGGGCGGGATCCTGCGACTCGACGTGCGCGAATGCATGGACCTGGGCGATTGCCGGGTCGAGGACACGTTCGAGAACCGCTGCCGAGCGGCGAGTCTCATCCGTCGGCATCGCCCGCAGATCATCCTCGCGCCCTACTACGATCTTCCGATCGGGCGAGGACTCGGCCACAACGACCATTACAAGTCGGGGCAGATCGTCGCGAACGCGTTCAACCTCGCGCACCTCGCCAAGGCGCCGTGCGAGGGCGAGCCGTACCAGGCCAAGGCGATCTGGTTCTACTTCGTACCGCCGGGCACGCGACCCACGTTCATCGTGGACATCTCCGAGCAGGCCGAGGCGTGGCTGTCGGCGATCGATTGTCACCTCACGCAGTTCTACCACCCCGAGCGGCCGCGACCCGAGCACCTGCCGCACCCGCGCGAGGCGTTCGAGGCCTACGCGCGCCATTGGGGCTGGCAGATCGGCGTGAAGTTCGGGCAGGCGTTCATCGCCACGACGCCGCTCAAGGTGGACGACCCGTTCGTGCTCACCGACACGGTGACGCCGCGCCCCTGAGGGACCGTTCGGAGCGCCGCAGGACGTTGCATCCTGCACGATTCCGGGACGGAGCCGATTGACCCGGGCGCGCACGAAGGGCTAAGTTCCCGCCGCCTCACCTGCCGATACCAAGGATGGTTCGGTACCCGGACTCGACCGGGTCCCCTCGAGGAGGTATTGCATGTCGTTCCGCGCCAAGGGTCTGCTACTCGTGGCCCTCTACGCGACCTTCGCCACGATGGCCGAGGCCGCTCCCGCCCCCGTCGTCGCCGGCCCGCCCGAGATCGCGGCCCGTGCGACCGTCTCCACGGCGGCCACCAAGCGCAAGCGTCGCACGACGCGCTCGCGTCGGCGCACGCCGCCGCCGGGCGGCGTCTACGCGCGCAACGCCATCCTGCTCGACCCCACCACGGGTGAGGTGCTGTTCGAGAAGAACGCCGCCCGTTCGGTGCCGATCGCGAGCATCACCAAGCTCATGACGGCCATGGTGTTCCTCGAGCAGCAGCCCGATCTGGAGCGCGAGGTCGAGGTCACCGCCACCGACCTGGCCGGCGCGGGCCACACGCAGCTGCGGCGCGGCGAGCACGTGCCGCTGGGCGAGCTGCTGCACATGAGCCTCATGTGCTCGGACAACTGCGCGACGCGCGTGCTGGCGCGCGAGTCGGGCCTCACGCACGACGAGTTCATCGGGCGCATGAACCGCAAGGCCGTCGAGCTCGGCCTCACGGGCTCGCGCTTCACCGAGTTCACGGGCCTCGACGAGCGCAACGTCTCGACCGCGTCGGACGTGGCGCGCATGGTGCACGCGGCGGCCCACGAGCCGCTCATGGCGCGCATCATGACCACGCGCTCGCACGAGTTCCGCACCGCACGTCGGGCGCACGCGATCAACAACACGAACCGCCTGCTCTACAGCCGCTACGAGATCCTCGGCGGCAAGACCGGCTTCATCATGGAGGCGGGCTACTGCTTCGCCACCTGGGTGCGGGCCGAGGGCCGCGACCTGATCGCGGTCGTGCTCGGGGCCCCGACCGGGGCGACGCGTTTCGCCGACACCGTGCGCCTCATCCAGAAGGCGCAGCAGCCGACCGCGACCGCCTCGAAGTCCTGAGCGCGTGACCGACGCCCGCCGACCACCCGCCTCCCGCGGCTGGACGGCGGGCGTCGTCGCAGGTCTCGTCGCCGGTCTCGCCGGCGGGTTGTTCGGCGTCGGCGGCGGCATCGTGCTCGTGCCCATGCTCACCGCGTGGTACGGGCTCGGCCAGCACCGCGCGCACGGCACGTCGTTGGCTGCGATCGGCGCGACCGCGGTGGCCGGACTCGTGGTGTACGGCTCGCACGGCCACGTCGCGTGGGGACCGGCCGCCACCATGGCGCTGGCGAGCGTCGGGATGGCGCGCTGGGGCGCACGACTGGCGGCCCGCACACGTCAGGACCGGTTGCGCGACGCGTTCGCGTTGTTCCTCGTGGTGGTCGCACTGCGCCTGCTGTGGCGCGCACCCGTGGGCGACACCGAGCACGCGCTCACCGGCCTGGTCGGACTCGCCACCTCGCTCGGCGTGGGCGCCGCGGTCGGGCTGCTCGCGGGCTACATGGGTGTGGGCGGTGGGATCCTCGCGGTGCCCGCGCTCACGTTGGCGTTCGGGATGTCGCAGCAGTTGGCGCAGGGCACGAGCCTCGCGCTCATCCTGGCGACCGCTCCCATCGGGGCGTGGGAGCACGACCGCCACGGCAACGTGGAGCGCTCGCTCGTGCCCGGGCTGGCGATCGGCGCGGCGATCGGCGCCCCGCTGGCCTCGTGGTGGGCGCAGGGCCTGCCGCAGGCCGTGCTCGCCCGGGGGTTCGCGGTGTTCCTGCTCGCGAACGCGACCCGGATGCTCTGGGTCCGCACCCGCCCCGCCAAGGGCTGATTCGGGACCCGCTGGTCCCCGAGGGCCCCACCCTTCGCCCCCCCGATGCCGACACATCATGGCCGCCGGCGGGGGGCGAGAAATTTCTTATGGTTTCGTCCCGGGTGGCGGGCTCCGGATACACGAGAATCGGCCCCTTGGCGCACCCCATGGGGCCGGTTTTCACGGGCTAAACGACTCCAATCACGCTCGTTGGCCCGATCGTGTTACGCCCGTCGAACAAATTGCGGCGCCTTGCATTATGCACTTGTCCCCTGTGGGGGAATTCACGCATCCTGCACCTGTCACGGGTCCGGATGCGACCTTCGGCGTACGAACGGATCGCCCTCGGACCCGAGCACTGGAACGAATGCCCTTCAACCCTGCAGGGGCGCATCGCGCTTTCCGCACCCGAGAGGACTCCCCCATGAAGCGTCTTGTGACCACGTTGGCCCTGTTGGTCGTCTGCGCCGGTACGGCTTCGGCCGCGAACCAGATGCGCATCAGCCAGGTGTACGGCGGTGGCGGCGGCACGACCGG
>JBEGJG010000134.1:0-6208 GCA_041184705.1 Candidatus Eiseniibacteriota bacterium | reverse complement strand
GAGGACGCCGTGCCGTTGAGCGGCGGCACCACGCCGTAGGAGCGGTCCGGCTGCGCCAGATCCACGACGTGGCGGAACACCGGGCCGAACACCACCTCGGTGCTCGCGGGCAGGCGCGAGGGGCCCACGCTGGGGCTGGCGTTGTCGCCGTCCATGGGCGTGAGCGGTGGCTCCCATCGGGCACGACCGTCGAGGGCCGAGAGCGGGTGGCGGAACCTCGCGCGGTGCACGCGGCCCCATCGCCACGAGGTCATGTCGGGACCGAAGCGCGCGGTGAGCGTGTCGAGTGCCGCGGCCAACGAGGCGGCGGCGGTGACCGCCGGCGTCTCGGGCGTGCGAGCGTCCCCCGCGGCGGCCAGCACCTCGGGTGCGCGCCCCATGATGGAAGCGAGGGCCAGCCCCGGGAGCCCCTGCACCCCCAACCGGCGCTGCAACTCCACGGTCCACGCCCGGTACAACGTGGGGGCGACGCGCCCGCGCCGCGCGGCGTGATCCCATGCGCGCAGCGTGTCGAGCGCGGCACGCGACCGCGCGGGCAGCACCTCGCCGAGCGAGTCCGCGCACGGGATGAGGTTGCGCAGCAGGCGCTCGGCGGCGAGCGAGTGCACGTCGCTCTGCACGCTCGCGAGGTCGGCCAGGGTCACCGAGCGATCGGTCTCGAGGCGCTGCGCGATGCGGCGTGCGCGATCGTGCGCCCAGTCGTAGCCGGGCAGGTCGTAGGGATAGCCGTGGCCCGCGGGGCGGTTGTTGGCGTTCACCGCGTAACCGGCGGGCGGGGCCTGCCAGTGCGGCATCGAGTCCGTCGGCACGAACCCCGTCCACTCGTGGCGACCGTCCGACGGCACGGGGCCGGGACCGAACGATCGCGGTCGCACGGGCAGCAGGCCCGTGGCGCGGTACACCACCGCTCCGTCCACGTCGGCCGCCATCAGATTGAGGCACGGCGTCACGAGCGACGAGGCCCGGCGCGCGGCCTCGTGCGCATCGCGTGAGCGTTCGAGCCCCAGGACCCCGGTCAGGGTGATGCGGTCGTCCTCGAGCGCGGTCCAACGCGCCGAGTAGGCGATGCGTCGCTTCGCATCCCACACCAGCACGGGGCCGTGCGGCGTGCGGCGTCGGGCGTTGACGAACATCGGCACGGGCACCGAGAGCGATCCCACGAGGCGGAAGCGCAGGTCGAAGGGCTCGGACACGACCGGCGCCCAACCCACCGTGCCGTCGGCGGAACGGGTGCGGACGCGCTTCAGGTCCTGCGAGAGCGTGTCGGCGTAAATGTCTAGAACATCGGCGGATACGGCGGTCACTCCCCACGCGGTGCGAGCATTGCGGCCGCTCGCGATCAGGGGCAGCCCGGGCACCGCCGCGCCGATCGCGTCCACGGTTCCGGGCACCGAGACGTGCAGCACGTGGAACGCACCGGGGCTGCCGAGCGAGAGGTGTGGATCGTTCGCGAACAACGGTCGGCCGCTCGCGGACCGGACGGCGCCGACCGCGAACTGGTTGCTCGCGCGGTCACCGCCCTCGGGCTCGCGCGGGGGGAACGCGGCGAGCCAATCGCGAGCGGCGGCTCGCGCGGGGGCCGAAGGCGTCCGCGACGAGGACGCCGAGCCACCGCTCGCATCGCTGCGCGTGCGGGGGCCGTGGATGCGCAGGGTGGCCGAGTCCGGCACCGTGTCGTAGGTCCAGCGCCCTTCGAATCGTCGTCGCGATCGCCACGTCGCGGCGTCGGTGTCCTTCAGCGTCTCGAGCTGGGCGAGCTCGGAGAGGTCGAGGTCGAGCGTGATGCCGAACCCCAGCAGCACGAGCACGCAATCCTCGGGCGTCCAGTCGCGCGGATCCTCGCGCAGTCGCTCGAGTTCGGGCGGCCATGGACGACGCCCGGCGCGACAGTCGGCGAGCCATGCGTTCACACCCGCGGCGTAGCGCGTGAGCGCCTCGTGCACCGCGGGGTCGCGACGCTCGCGCGCCCAGATCGAGGCGGCGCGTTCGCGCAGTCGGAAGGCCTGGGCCCCACCGTCGGCCTTCAGCGCAGCGTTGCCGAACCAGCGGTGCGTGGTCCCCTCGGCGGCGGCGCGGGTGTGCACCATCTGCCACAGGCGATCGCGCGCCGAGACCCAGCCCCACGCCTCGTAGAGGTCGCCGAGGTTCGCCGCCGACAGGTGGGGGATGCCCCAGCGGTCGGTGACCACAGTGGCCTCGGCGGTCAGCCCGGCCACTGACGCGCGACCGGGGGCGGGACCGCTCGCGAGCGGGGCGGGTGCGGCCACGGCGAGCAGGGCGGCGAGGCCGAGGGGGGCGAGAAGGGAGCGCATGGCGCGGCAGTCTATCGCTTGCGGTGCGGCGTGTGCACGCGCGCTTGCCGGGCCGCGTCCGCTCCGGCAATCTCCCCGCCCATGTCCGAGACCCTGCTGGCATTCGATCTGGGCGGCACCGACATCAAGGTCGCACGCGTGTCCGCCGACGGTTCCGTGCACGGCTTCGCCAAGGTGCCGTCGCGCGCCTCCGAAGGCGAGGCGGCGCTGTTCGAAGCCATCGCGCACGCGGCGCGCACGACCGGTGAGGGGGCGTCCACGGCCGCCGCCGGGTTCGGTTCACCGGGTGTCATCCACCCGGTGCTCGGCATCATCGTGGACCGCACACCCAACGTGAACCTGCCGTCGGACTTCCCGCTGCGCGACCGACTCGAGCAGGTGCTCGCGCGTCCCGTGGCGGTGGACAACGACGCCAACATGGCCGCGCTCGCCGAGCACACCGCAGGTGCGGGGCGTGGGGCGCGCGTGTCGCTCACGGTCACCGTGGGCACCGGTGTGGGGTGCGGCATCGTCGTGGACGGCCGCGTGTTCACCGGTGCCATCGGGGGTGCGGGCGAGATCGGGCATATGCCGCTCGGCAGCACGGGGCCGGCGTGCGGTTGCGGCGTCGAGGGCTGCGCCGAACCCATGGCGAGCGGCTCGGGCCTCATCGCACGTGCCCGCGAGGCGGGCCTCGACGTGCGCAACGCGCGCGAGGTGTTCGAATCGTCGGACCCGCGTGCGGCGCAGGCGATCGAGCGCATGGTGGACCACCTCGCCCGCATGCTGTCGGCGGCGACGCAGTTGCTGAACCCCGACGTCATCGTGCTCGGCGGCGGCGTGGCGCAGGCGGGTGAGCGGTTGTTCGCGCCGCTCGAGGCCCGCTGCGCGCGCTACATGCTGGCCTCGCACCGCAAGGGGCTGCGGCTGGTCCCGGCGGTGCTGGGCGAACGCGCGGGTGTCATCGGCTCGGGGCTCGCGGCCTGGCAGAAGCGCGCCGAGCGCTAGTCGCGGGGAAGGGGCGGCTCAGCCGCCGATGGAAACCAGCGGCTCCACGCGAGGTCGCGCCACGGACTCCCCGAGCAGCGTCACGGGGGTCGCGCCCACCACCTTGATGCGGTGCAGCGTGCCGGGGGCCGCACCGTCGTCGGCCCAGACCACGGTCTTGAACTCGCGGCTCTTGCCGTGCAGCTGCGGCGGCTGGTCGCCCTTGCCGCGCCACGAAGGTCCGTCCACCAACACCTCGACCTCGCGCCCGAGGAAGCCGTCCATGATCTCGCCCGAGATCGCGTGCTGCTCGTCGATGAGCACCTGCAGGCGACGGCCCTTCTCGCTCTCGTCCACCGTCTCGTCCAGCTTGAACGCACGCGTGTCGGGACGCGCGGAGTACTTGAACAGGAACGCGCTGTCGAACCGGGCGCGCTGCATGAACGTGCGCGTCGCCTCGAAGTCGGCCTCGGTCTCGCCGGGGAATCCCACGATGACGTCGGTGCTCACCGCCACGCCGGGGATGCGCTCGCGGATGCGGCCCAGCACGTCCTCGTACCGCGCGATCGAGTAGGTGCGGTTCATGGCCTCGAGCATCGCGTCCGAGGCGCTCTGCAGTGGCAGGTGGACGTGCGGCATGACCTTCGCGCAGCTCGACATGGCGTCGATCACGCGATCACTCATGTCGCTCGGATGCGGCGAGGTGTAGCGGATGCGCAGCACGCCGGGCACGGCGTCGGCGGCGCGCAGCAGGTCGGCGAAGTCGTGCGTACCGTCGTGGTACGAGTTCACCGTCTGGCCCAGGAACACGATCTCGCGGAAGCCCTGCGCCGCGGCGGTCTCGACCTGGCGCACGAGGTCGGCCAGCGGCAGGCTGCGCTCGCGTCCGCGCGTGTACGGGACGACGCAGTAGGTGCAGAACTTGTCGCAGCCGCGCTGCACCGTGACCCACGCCCGCACGCCGGGCGCGCGCTTGGGTTCGAGGTCGCCGTAGGTCTCGTCGCGATCGAGCCGGATCTCGGCCGTGGGCACGTTCGCCGCACGCTGCAGCAGCGCGGGCAGGTCGCGGTAGCCGTCGGGCCCGACCACCAGATCGAGCACGCGCTTCTGGTCGAGCAGGCGCTTGCGCAGGTGCTGCGCCATGCAGCCCGCCACGCCCACGATGAGGTCGGGCTTGTGCAGCTTGAGGTGGGCGAACTCCCCGAGGCGGCCGAGCACGCGCAGCTCGGCGTGCTCCCGGATGGCGCAGGTGTTGAGGATCACGGCGTCCGCTTCGTCGGCACGCTCGACCAGCTCCATGCCCGCGCGCTGGAGCACGCCGGCCATGAGCTCGGAGTCGGCCACGTTCATCTGGCAGCCGTAGGTCTCGAGGAAGACTCGTTTCATAGGGGCGATGACGGTAGCACGCCGTGACCGCGCGGGGCGACCCCTCGTGCACTGACGCGCGGGACGCTTCGTCGGGTCTCGTGGGTCGCCGGACGATCGTCGGCCGTGCCGCGCCGTCGAGTTCTCGGGTTCACGGTGCGCGGGTGGGAAGACGGCGTGAACAGGTTTGACCGGTCCGCAGCAGGCGGGCAGACTCCGCCGCTCACCACCCTCTGCGAGGAGCCCCGATGCCGTCGAAGCCGTCCAAGGAACTCGTCACCTTCAAGAACCCGGCCCCCGGCCGTCGGTACTGGATCCGCCACGAGTGTCCCGAGTACACCGCGCTCTGCCCGGTGACGGGGCAGCCCGACTTCGGCACGATCATCGTCAAGTTCGTGCCCGACGAGCTGTGCGTCGAGCTCAAGTCGCTCAAGCTCTACATCTGGGCGTTCCGCAACGAGGGGCACTACTTCGAGCAGGTCACGAACCGCATCCTCGACGACCTCGTGCGCGCCATGAAGCCGCGCGAGCTCGTGGTGATCGGGCTGTTCAACGTGCGCGGGGGCATCACCACGCGCGTCACCGCCCGCTACGAGAAGCCCGCCCGGCGGTCCCGCCGCCGGTAGGGGATTCCCGTTGACGAGGGGCGTGCGCGTCCCTCACCGTCGTGCGGTCCCCGGGCACCCCCGAGCCCTTCCTTCCTCCGGTGCATCCACGCAGGCCCGTCCTGCGTAGTCTCGGGGGTCCCATGGAGGTGGACGGTCCCCGATGCGCTTCGACTCGCAGTGGCTGGCGACGCTGAACCTCGTCCTGAGCGGGCTCGTGTTCCTGCTCGGGCTCGTCATCCTGCGTGAGAACCCGCGCCACCGGTTGAATCGCGTGGTCGCACTGCTGCTGTTCTGCGGCAGCTTCGGCGCGGTGCTCTCGGCGCTCACGCTGCTGCTGCCCAAGGGCGCCGACGGCGACGGTCTGCAGACCCCGGTGGCCTACGTCTGGCAGTTGTTCTTCCCCTCGGCGCTGCTGCTCGCGAGCCTGTTCCCCGAGGAGCGCGCGTTCACGCGACCGCTGCGGCTGCCGTGGGGGCTGCCCTCCCCGAGCTTCACCGTGGTGGTCTTCACGCCGCACGTGTTCCACATCCTGCTCGTGCTCGTGACGGGTTGGTTCCCGCTCGATCCGTCGTCGGTCGGCTCGGGAGCGGGTGGGGTGGTGGGTTCGCTCGGGCGGCTCGTGCTCGGGTTGTTCCTCGCGGTGCACGCGGCGCTGTTCTCGCTCGTGGACCTGGTGTTCGGTGTCGCGGCCATCGCTCTATTGGCCGACAGTCGTCGCCGCAGTCGCGTGCCGCGCGTGCGCCAGCAGTTGACCGCGGTGCTCGCGGGCCTCGCGAGTGGTCTGGTGCTCTACGCGCTCGCGACCACGGTGCCCACGCTGATCGGCCGTCCGCTCGATCCCGACCTCGGGGCGTCGCTCACCGCGGCCGCCCTCACGCTGGGCTCGGGCTCGATCGCCTACGCCATGGTGCGGTTCAAGTTCCTCGACACCGCGCTCCTCGCGCGCCGGGGCATCCT
>JBEGJG010000133.1:0-6223 GCA_041184705.1 Candidatus Eiseniibacteriota bacterium | reverse complement strand
ACCGGTCATGTGAAGGCCGAGCGTGCGCTCGTCGGTGGCCGCGGGCGTGGTCGTGTGCACGATGCGTCCGCCGGTCATGACCACGATGCGATCGGAGAGCGCGAGGATCTCGGACAACTCGCTCGAGACGAGCAGCACCGCCAGCCCCGCGTCGCGTGCGGCGAGCAACCGGCGATGGATCGCGTCCACCGCGCCCAGATCCACGCCGCGCGTCGGGTGCGCGGCGAGCAACGCCTGCACGGGGCGGTCGAGTTCGCGGGCGACCACCAGCTTCTGCTGGTTGCCGCCCGAGAGACGACCCGCGATCGCGTCGGGGTCGGCGGGGCGCACGTCGTGCGCGGCGAGCGGCGCGCGCGCGGACTCGCGCAGCGTGGGTCCGCCCAGCCACGGGCCGCGCGCGGCCTCGCGCTGGCGGCCGAGCACGAGGTTCTCGGCGGTCGTCATGTCCTCGACGAGTCCGCGTCGCAGCCGGTCGGCGGGGATGTGGGCGAGCCCGGCCTCGGTGTGCGCGCGCGCGCCACGTCCGGTGACGTCGCGCCCGGCCACGATCACGCGGCCCGCCGCAGCGGGACGCAGGCCCGCGAGGCACTCCACGAGTTCGTGCTGACCGTTGCCCTCGACGCCCGCCACACCCACGATCTCACCCGCGTGCACGGCCAGCGTGACGTCGTGCACCACGGCGGGGCCGCGCGTGGAGCGCACGGTGAGCCCGCGCGCCTCGAGTCGCGGTTCGGTGTGTTCGCGCTCGGCACGGGCCCCGAGCGGTGCGGGCACGCGGCCCACCATGAGCTCGGCGAGACGCGTGGTGTCGAAATCACTCACCGGACCGCCGCCCACCACACGGCCGCCGCGCATCACGGTGACGCGGTCGGCCAGCGCGCGCACCTCGGCCAGCTTGTGCGTGATGAGCACGATGGCGGTGCCCGCGTCGCGCAACTCGCGCAGGACGGCGAACAGCTCGTCCACCTCCTGCGGCGTGAGCACGGCCGTGGGCTCGTCCAGGATGAGCACGCGCGCTCCGCGGTGCAGCGCCTTGAGGATCTCGACGCGCTGCTGTTCGCCCACGGACAGCGTGCTCACTCGCGCGCGCGGGTCCACGGGCAGACGGTAGCGCTCGGCGAGTGCGCGCACCGCGCGCGCCGCGCGTCCCGGGGCGAACATCCCGAGCGGGCCACGGGGTTCGGTGCCCAGCACCACGTTCTCCGCCACGGTGAGCGTGTCCACGAGCAGGAAGTGCTGGTGCACCATGCCGATCCCGAGTCGCATGGCGTCGGTCGGGTTGTGGATGCGGACCGCGCGGCCCTCGACCTCGATCGTGCCCGAGTCGGCCGGGTGCAGGCCGTAGAGCACCTTCATGAGCGTGCTCTTGCCGGCGCCGTTCTCGCCCACGAGCGCGTGCACCTCGCTGTGGGCGAGGTCGAGCGACACGCGGTCGTTGGCCAGCACGGGCCCGAAGCGGCGCGACACGTCGCGCAGGGACACGAGGGGAGCGGGCATGGGTCGCGGATTCTACACCCGGAACCCGGGGTTCGCGCCGCCGGGCGTCACTCGGACGCGGCGGCCTCCCACGCGAACCGCACGTTGTCGGCGTGCACCTCGTTCATGGCGTAGGCGGCATCGCGACCCACGTAGTCCATGGTGGCCAGCTCGGCCTGCGTCTCGGCCAGCGTGAGGCCGCGGCGGCGGGCGTCGCGCGCCCGCTCCTCGAGGATGACCAGGTAGTCCATGTCGCGCAGCAGGCGGCGGTAGGCCGTGAGCCGGCCGTGCGCGATCGGGCCGTGACCCGGCACGGTGACGCGCACGTCCTCCTGCTCGTAGAGCCAGTGCAGCTGCTTGAGGCTCGCGCGGTACACCCACGGCGGGCCGTCGAGCCACGGGATCTCGAGGTCCGACAGCAGGTCGCCCGCCACCAGCACGCCCGCGTCGGGCAGCCAGAGCGCGAGATGGTTGGGGTCGTGCCCCGGCGTGTCGTAGGTCACGAGGTCGAACGGACCCAACCGCACGGACGTGGTGCCGCGCGCCTTGAGCAGCGGCTCGAAGGCGTGGAACGGGTGCGGCAGGCGCTCGCCGTGCTCGGCCAACGCTTCAGCGGCGTCACGCCCGATGCGTGCCTCGTCGCGCTCGAGCACGTCGCCGAAGCCCGAGTGCGCGAACGTCTCGGCGCCCGGGAACCACGGCAGCCCCAGCACGTGGTCCCAGTGCGGGTGCGTGAACGCCAGCGAGACGCGGTCGAAGTCGGTGGTGACGCGCTGCGTCTCGGCCGCGAGGTCGTCGAGCTCGCTCGGCAGCACGCCGGGGTCCACCAGCAGCACGTGACCGTCGCGCGTCGCCCACAGCGAGTTCATCTCGTAGCAGCGACTGCGTCGCACGCGCAGGCCGTCGCCGAGGTCGGTCCACGCGCTCACGGCCGTGCTCCGCGAACGACCAGCCCCGTCGCGCGCGTGGCGCGACGGGGCTGGGGGAGCGTACCGCGCGTGGCGGGGCTCACGGGACGATCGGCACCCGGATGCGGCCGGCCACGATCTCGGCCTGCAGCGAATCCACGGTCGCCTTGACGGCGTCGGGGATGAGCGCCTTGTTGCGGTCGTCGTACACCCAGGAGACGCCCTGCTCGGCGAGCCCCAGCGTGCGCACGCCGCCGCTCCACTGGCCGGCCTTCACCTCGCGCACGGTCTCGAACACCGCGTTGTCCACACGCTTGATCATGCTGGTGAGGATGTGGCCCGGCGCCTCGTCGTACTGGTCGGCGTCCACGCCGATCGCGAGCTTGCCGGTCTCGCGCGCGGCCTCGAACACGCCCAGCCCGGTCGAGCCCGAGGCGTGGAAGATCACGTCGGCGCCCGCCTGGTACTCGGCCAGCGCGAGCTCCTTGCCCTTGGTGGGGTCCTTGAACGCGGTCGCGGTGGTGCCCGCGTACTTCACGATCACCTCGCACTTCGGGTTCACCGCCTTGGCGCCCGCGGTGTAACCGGCCTCGAACTTGCGGATGAGCGGGATCTCCATGCCGCCCACGAACCCGACCTTGCCCGTGCGGCTGGTCAGCGCGGCGAGCGCGCCCACGAGGAAGCTGCCCTCCTCCTCGCGGAACTTCAGCGCCACGAGGTTGGCGGGCGGGGCGGGGTCGCCCTCGTTCCACGTGTAGTCCACGCACGCGAACTTGCGGTCGGGGAACTCCTCGGCGAGCCGCTTGATGTCGTCGGTGAACAGGAACCCGACGCCGAACACGATGCGGTCGTCGCCCGCGGCGAGCTGACGCAGCTGCGCCTCGCGATCCGAGCCCTCGTTGGTCTCGAGGGTCTCGAACGTGATGCCGAGTTCCTTCTGAGCCCGGTCGAGTCCGGCGTAGGCGGCGTCGTTGAAGCTCTTGTCGCCGCGTCCACCGATGTCGAACACGAGCCCCACCGGGAACGCGTCGGTCGGGGTCGCGGACTCCTTCTTACCCGCGCACCCGGCGGCCAGCAGCAGGACGACGAGCGCGCTTGCGAGCGGGGACTTCCGCATGGGTCTCTCCTGGGGGTTCGGGCAGGGGCCGCGCACGGCGGCCCAGGTCGAAGCAACGACGGCAACGCGCCTCGTAGATCTCGGTGCCACCCACCACCACACGACCCCCGCGCGAGACCTTGCGGTAGGTGCGGTTCGCGGGGGCGCCGCACACCACGCAGATGGCGAGCGTCTTGGTGATGTACTCGGCGATCGCGAGCAACTGCGGCATGGGTTCGAACGGACGACCGAGGTAGTCCTGGTCGAGTCCGGCCACGATGACGCGCTTGCCCATGCGCGCGAGGCGCTGGCACGCGTCCACCAGACCGGGGCCGAGGAACTGGCCCTCGTCGATGCCGATGACCTGCGCCTCGTGCGCGTGACGCAGCACGTCGGCGGCCTTGCGCACGCTGCGCGACGGGATGCGCAGGTCGCTGTGCGAGACGATGGCGTCCTTGGCGTAGCGATCGTCGATGCGCGGCTTGAAGATCTCGACGCGCTGACGGGCGATCTGCGCGCGGCGCAGACGGCGGATCAGCTCCTCGGTCTTGCCGCTGTACATGCTGCCGACGATCACCTCGATCGAGCCGGCGCCGGGGTAGTGACGGGAGGGTTCGCTCATGGTCGAGGGACGCTACGCGGGGGCGCGGGGGGCGTCAACGCGGCCCGCTCGGGGGCGCGGCCCCTGCGATTCAGCCGACGACGGGCGAGCCGGCGTCCACGCCGCGCTCGCGCAGCAGCTCGCGGATCTTGGTCTTCACGAGGTCGATGGCGACCTTGTTGTGACCCCCGCCGGGGATGATGACGTCGGCGAAGCGCTTGCTCGGCTCCACGAACTGCAGGTGCATGGGCCGCACGCTCTCCTCGTACTGGCGCATGACCGACTCGATGGTGCGTCCGCGCTCGTGGATGTCGCGCTTGAGGCGGCGCATGAGCCGCACGTCGGAGTCGGCGTCCACGAAGATCTTGATGTCCATGAGCGCGCGCAGCGCCGGGTCGTGGAAGATGAGGATGCCCTCGAGCACCACCACGAGATGGTCGCTGATGCGGCGCGTGTCGTTCGTGCGCCGGTGCTGCGTGTAGTCGTAGATCGGCTGCTCGATCGGGTGACCCTCGAGCAGCGTGGCGAGGTGGTCGTGCAGCAGCTCGCCGTCGAACGCGTCGGGGTGGTCGAAGTTGCGCGCCTCACGGTCGCGGAACGGGACCTGATCGAGGTTCCGGTAGTAGCTGTCCTGGTCGATGATCACGACGCGCTTGGACCCCAGTTCGCGCACGATGGTGCGCGCCACGAGGGTCTTGCCGGAGCCGGAACCGCCGGCGATGCCGATGAGGATGCGTCGGGACATGGTGAGTGCAGGCTATCAGTCGCCGCGGGCCCGGCACAATGCGCGCGCCGTGCAGCGGGGCGTGCGCCGCGACGTGCGTTCGACCACGCGTGACGCGGGGATTCGCCTAGCGGGCCGGCGTGAGCAGCAGCACGGTCTGGTGGGAGGGGTCGCGCAGCCAGTCGTGGAAGTTGGCGTGCCCCACGCTGAGGCGGTCGAAGCGCGCCAGATAGTCCGCCCAGAACGCGTCGCCCTTCCAGACGGCCCGGCCGGCCATGCCGGCGGCGAGCGTGCCCAGTCCACCCGCGTCGCGCTGCATGCGCTGCACGAGCTCGTCGGGGATCGAGCCGCCCATGAGCCAGCGAACCGAGTAGCGCATGCGGTCGAGGATGCCCCGCAGCACGATGCGCGCGCCCACGTCGTAGAGCGAGTTGTCGAGCACGGTGGTGAGCACGGCGGGTTCGGTGGCCTCGGGGGGCACCGGGGGGTAGAAGCGGATGACCTCGGGGTCGTCGAGCAGCGCGTACTGGAAGCGCGCCGGGGTGCCCGCGGGCGGTGAGCCCCACGCCTGGTTGAGGCTCGCGCCGGTGATGAGCATGCCGAGGAAGAACCCGGGGTGCAGACTGTCGGTGATCGCCGGGGTGCTGGCCGCGACCACGCCCGCGGGCGCAGCGATGCCGCGCAGCACCGAGGCGGTCGCGCGGCCGGGCGTGGCTCGCACCGTGACGGTGTCGGGGAGGCCGTCGCTGACAGGGAGGCGTCCGAACGCGGCCTCGACGAGCACGCGCAGGTCGAGTCCCGAGAGGTCGCCGGCCACGGCCAGCACCGCGCCACCGGGCTGGTACCACGCCGCGAGTCGGGCCGCCGCGTCCTTGGCGCTCATGCGGGCCGGCCCGGTCAGGCCCGCCCGGCGCAGCAGCGTGGCGTCGTCGTCGCCGGCCGCGAGCGCCCCGGCGCGCCAGTACAGCACGTCGGCCGAGCCGCCGTAGTAGCGCGCCCCGGACTCGCGCCGCACCTCGGCGATCGCGGTCTTGAGCGAGGCCTCGGTGACGGTGGGGGAGCCCAGACGGGCCGCGAAGTGCGCGAGCGCTCCCGGCACCTGCGAGGACGTGACCAGCTCGGTGAAGCGCGCGTAGGCGTGGTTCACGCGCACCTCGGTGCCGAGCGGACGGACCGAGGCGAGTTCGGCGCGCGTGCGCTCGGCGAACGGACCGGCCGCCGACATGAAGTGCAGCTCGGCGAGCAGGTCGGCCAGACCCTCGAGCCCGGCGGGCTCGTAGCCGTGTCCGGCGCGCACCGCGAGCGTGATCGCGACACCGGCCGCGCGCGGGATGTGGCGCGTGCGCACCTCGAGGCCGTTGGCGAGCCGCCACGAGGCGCTGACCGTGCTGTCGGTCGCCAGATCGGAGCGGACCGAC
>JBEGJG010000132.1:0-6589 GCA_041184705.1 Candidatus Eiseniibacteriota bacterium | reverse complement strand
TCATGGTGTTCAAGAACGGCGAGATGGTGGAGCGTGTGGTGGGCGCCCGCTCGAAGGCGGAGCTGACCCAGCTGCTCAACCGACACGTCTGACGTCGCTCCCGTAGTACGAACGGCCCCGCGGTGTCCGACACCGCGGGGCCGTTCGTCGTCGCAGGGGTCAGTGCGCCTCGGCCACCATCCGCAGCGCCGAGGGGAGGTGCTCGATGAGGTCGCTGGCGACCACGCCGAGGGGGCCGCGCGCGCGCGCGGTGAGGTCGCCGGCCAGTCCGTGCGCGTGCACCGCGAGGCGGGCGGCGTCGAAGGGGGCGAGGCCCTGCGCGAGGAGTGCCACCAGCACGCCGGTGAGCACGGGTTCACGCTCACGCTGCCGTCGGGTGAGGCCACCACCGTGGGGGCGCCCTTGAGCACCAACGTCACGCCCCAGCGCTGCGCCCAGCCGCGGGCGGTGTCGATGCGTCGGGCTTCGAGCTCGGCGGTCGTTTGTCCGGTCAGGCGTGCCATCTCGCCCAGATGCGGCGTGAGCACGCGCGGAGCGCCGGCGAGTCGCAGCGCGGGCTCCAGCACCTCGGCCGCGGGCGCGAGCGCGGTGAGCGCGTCGGCGTCGAGCACGAGCGGCCGATCGAGGTGCGTGGTGAGTTCGCGCGTCAACGCCGCAGCCTGCGGTCGCGTCGTGAGTCCGCTCCCCAGGGCCACCGCGTCGGCGCGTGCGGCCTCGTCGCGGATGCGGTCGAGCGCGCTCGTGGTGAGCGTGCGCGCGGAGTCCTCGCCGCATCCGAGCACCATGGGTTCGACGAGGTGCGAGGCGAGCACGTCCTGCAGGCTCGCGGGCGCCGCCACGCGCACGTAGCCCGCGCCCGCGCGCGTGGCGGCGCGTGCGGCCAGCACGAGCGCGCCCGTCATGCCGGGCGCGCCACCCACGAGGAGGGCCCGACCCGTCGAGCCCTTGTGGGCGCGCGGATCGCGCATGGGTACGAGTGAGGCGAGCGTGTCGGCGGTCGCGAGCAGCGCGGGCGCCAATCCCGCCGCGGCGGGTTCTACGAGCCCGATGTCCACCACCTCGAGCACGCCCGTGTACTCGCGGCCCGGCCACAGCCAGTGCCCGCGTCGCGCGTCGCCGAACGTCACGGTGAGGTCGGCACGCACCGCGTCGTCCGACGCGCGGCCGTCGTCGGCCGACACGCCGGTGGGCAGGTCCACCGCGACCACGCGCGTGCCGAGTGCTCGCAGCGCGTTGGCCAGCCCGCAGGCGTCGGCGATCGTGCCGCGCGGATCGCCCTCGGCGCCGGTGCCGAGCAGCGCGTCCACCACGAGGTCCCAGTGGTCGTGTCGCGCGGCCACGCGTGCGAGCGACTCCGCGTCCGGGGTCGGGGTCACGTCCACGATCGTGCCCGCGAGTCGGTCGCGCATCGCGCGTGCCGCGGGGGCGAGGCGATCGTCGGGGGCGCAGCACGCCACCGTCACGCGCGCCCCGCGCGCGGCGAGTGCGTGCGCCGCCGCGAACCCGTCGCCCCCGTTGTGGCCGCTCCCGGTCAGCACCAGCACGCGCGCGGCGAGCGGCGAGCCGAATCGTGCGGCCAGACACCGTGCCACGCCCTCGCCGGCGCGCTCCATGAGCGTCGCCACCGGGGTGCCCGCCTCGGCCGTGGCGCGATCCACGGCTCGCATCTCGGCGGCCGTCAGCAGGTGCACGGTCGTCTCAGTGTCGGCGGCCGCGGGCGCGCGCGTCACCCTTGAGGTCGCGCACCAGACGCTTGCGGTAGTCCGCATCGCGTTCGACGCGCCCGAGCAGGTCGGCGTCGTTCGACAGGAACGGCAGGTCGAACAGCTCGGGCTCGGCCTCCTGCTCGGTGTAGATGCGCTCCTGCTCGTGGCGCTGGTGCTGGACCGCGCGCTCGACGTTCTCGAACGCCTTGTGGTCGGCCAGGAACGTGTCGTTGAACACGTCGTAGATGTACACGTGCACCTGCTTGTCGGCGGCCACGCCCTCGGGCGGTGCGTAGATGCGGGCGCGCGAGGCGCGGATCTTCTCGTTCGTCATGGGATCCCTCCCGGTCAGTGTCGAGGTGAGCCGTCGCGACCGTTCATGCGGTCCACGATGCTCACCAGTTCGAAGATGTCGTCGATGTCGTGGTCGGCGCCCGACTCCTTCGTGTCGAAGGTGTCGCCGTAGCGCGCGAACACGGTGGTCATGCCGAGGCCCTTGGCCCCGACCACGTCGCGTTCGGCCCAGTCGCCGATCATGAGCGACTCGCGCGGCTCCACGCCGAGTCGGCGCAGGACCTCGCGGAACGGGGCCGCGGCCGGCTTGCGCTCGCCGGTGTCGTCGAACGTCACGACCGCGTCGAACAGGTGCTGCAGGCCGAGGTCGCACAGACGCAGCCAGACCTGCAGGCGCGGGGCGTCCGAGACCACGCCCAGCTTGAGTCCGCGCTTGGCGAGCTCGAGCAGCGTCATCTGCGCGCGGGGGTAGAGCACCAGTTCCGAGCCGCGCGCGCGGCGGTAGGCCACGATGCCCGAGGCCAGGATCTTGGGGTCCACCTCGCCGAACTCGCGCTCGAGCAGTTCGTCGAACACCCGCTGGAACTCGAGCCCGCGCTCGTCGTACACGACCTGCACGCGGCGGCGCAGTTCCTCGCGCGACATCCGCAGCCCGGCGTCGATCATGCCGCCGATGGCCGCCTGGATCGCCGCCTCCTTCATGCGCATGAAGTCGGTCAGCGTGTTGTCCAGGTCGAAGACGATGGCTCGGATCACGCGCGTGAGGTCCCAGGGCCCGGAGTGCGTGCGCGGCCCGGGGGCGGCGCACGGGAGTGGAGCGCGCCGAAGGCGCGTGGTCGCGAGGATACACGGAATGCCCGCGCCCGTCGTTCGGGTCGTTGTGCCACCCCGTCCGGCCGCCTACCATGGTCCGACGGTGCCGGGTGTCCGGCCCGCTCCCCCGGAACCCATGCGCCCGATCCTCCTGCTCCCGTGCACGTTGCTGCTCGCGATCGTCGTCGGCTGTTCCAGCCGCTCGACGACCACGAGCGTGGCCGGTCCCGACCCCGCCGTGCCGGGTGCGGTGATCCTCGCGACGCAGCCTTCAGCGCGCGCCACCTCGGCCCCGTACGACGGCGATATCTGGGCGCAGTTCGACCGTCCGCTCGACGCCTCCACGGTCAACGAGCGTACCGTGTTCCTCAAGCTCGACGGCCAGCGCGTCTCGTCGGTCATCCGGTACGACGTGTTCTCGCGCCGCGTCTTCGTGCAGCCGCGTATCGTGCTGGCGCTGCAGCGCACGTACACGGTGGAGTTCTCGACCGCGATCCGGCCCACCGACGGCAGCCCGCTGCCCTCGGGTCTCTACTTCCAGTTCACCACCAACAGTCTGCGCCGTGTCAGCTACGACTTCCCGGCCGTGGACGCGCTCGAGGGCCCGGTCGCCGCGCTCGGATGGTCGGGCGCGACGGGTGCGGTCAACGACATCCTGCACGAGGTGTACGCCTCCGAGGACTCGGCCGCGGTGCTCGCACGTTCCATTCCGCCGCTGCAGCGCAGCGTGTTCACGCGCTTCCTGCCGGGCACGCGCTGGCGGCCCGGGAGCCGCGTGTACTGGGCCGTCACCACCGAGAATGCGGTGACGCGCGAGCGCGAGAACGGTCCGCTGCGCAGCTTCCGCGTGCTCGATCCCGCCGCACCGGTGGACTCGCTCGTGCTGCGTCCGCTCGACGTGGGCTCCAATCTCATCACCAACGCGAACACGCAGTTCTGCGCGTCGCAGTCGCTCCCGTCGGGTCCCAGTTACAACGCCGCGATCCACTGGTCGTTCTCGGGCCTGCCCGCGGACGCTCGACTGGTGGGCGCTCGCGTCCGCCTGCAGGTGCTCGACCAGAACGCGAACACCTTTCCCGCGTCGCTCCCCAGCGCGTGGTTGGCGCAGAACGACTGGAGCGCCTGCCAGGTGCGCGCCCCCGGTCCGCCGTTCACCGAATCCTCGGGCCTGCTCGCCAACGGCACGCCCGTGGACGCGATCACCGTGGACTTCGCCTCCGACCGCCTCGCGGCCTGCCTCGAGGCGCTGCACCGGCGGCGCTCGTTCGTTTACGGGACGCTGTTCCGCACCCAGACGAACGTGTTCTTCCACTCGCCGAACGCGCCCGACCAGACCCGCATCCCGCTGCTCGTGGTCCGCTACCAGCGCGCTCCGGCCGCCCTCGCCGGGGAGTGATGACAAGCGTGCGTGAGGAATGCGTCCGGGCGTCGGGGGCGGCTTGACCCACCCGATGCCGCGCCTCTCTAATCCCGCCCGCATGCGTCGCCCGTCCCTTCCGCCTGCCGCGTCCCTGCTCGCGGCCCTCCTCGCGTTCGCGACCCCGTCGCGCGGCGCGGTCGTGCGTCCGTGGACGCCCGCGAACGCCGACACCGTCGCCACGCTCGCGGCCGAGGCCAAGGTGCGGTTCCAGGCCGCCACCGTGGACACGTTGAGCGAGTCCGGCATCCGTCCGTTCGAGCACGTCGGTCAGGCCGCACGCCGGTTGCTGCGCCGACTCGGCCGCGAGCGCGTGCTGCTCGCGCCCTCGATCGAGGACTCGCTCGACGCGCTCGGGCTCGACACCGACGTGGTGCTCGACCCGCGACAGCCGCACACGGTGTTCGTACTCGTGCGCAACCCGTACCGCCCCTCGATGCAGTCGGTGGGCTACCTGCTGTGGTGGCGCAACACCGACCTGCGCATGCAGGGCGTGTCGTTCCCGCCCGCGGTCCAGCCCCGCATCGCGACGTGGTGGACCGGGCGCCCGGGCGTGCCGTACGCGACCGCGATCCTGTACCGCGAGCGCGGCGGCAAGGGTGACCTCGGCTTCAAGTTCCTGCGCCTGTCGGGGGACGGCTACTACTGGGAGCTCATCCAGTACGAGGGCAACGGACCCGAACTGGGCGGCGACGGCGAGGCGTACTTCAACGACCTCGACCGCGACGGTCTGCCCGAGTTGGTGGCGTGGTCCAAGTCGCCGGCCGACTCGGTGCTGCGCGTGCTCCCGCCCGTGCGTCCCATCCTGCGCGAGGCGATCTTCACCGAGCATCGCACCGGATTCGTGTCGCATGACGCGCGTCTCGTGCCGGGGCCGCTCGCCACGCTGCGGCTGTTCGTCCTTCGTCTGCGCGAAGGCGATCGCGAGCAGGCCGCGCGCTTCCTCGCCGATCCGTCGCGCATCGACGACGCCCTCGGGCAGGGCTGGCACCGCACCACGGGCCCCGCGGACTTCGTGGTGGACCGGCAGGAGGAGGGCACCGCGTGGCCCGAGTGGCTGGGCGCGCGCGTGCGCGGGGTGGACGGCCCCCGGCGTTGGGTGTTCCATTTCACGTTGCGGGACGGGCGCTGGCTGATCCGGGAGTGGATCGCCGAGGTCGCCCCGCCCGCCACAGGCGCCCGTCCGGCGCCCGTCAAGACCGGAGGGAATCCGTGACGCACGCATCGTCTCGTCCGTGGTCGTGGCTGCTGCTGGTGCTGGTGGTGGCGGTCGCGGGTTGCGACCGGACACCGCGGTTGGTGCCGGCGGCAGCCGACAGCACCGCGACCGGTGACTCGCTCGCCATCCTCACGCGCATCGCGGGCGAACGCTGGGCGGACGGCAAGGGGGACGAGGCGGCGGTGGCGAGCGCGCGTGTGCTCCGCATGCGGCTGGCTGCGGAGCCCGCGGTGGTGTGGTCCGATCGGGCGCGCACGCTGCTCGACTCGCTCGGCATCGCGGCCGAGGTGGCCGGGTTCGACCGCTTCGTCGCGGTGAACCTGTTCTCGCGCACCGAGGTGGACGGGCCGACGTGGCCGCACCTGTTCTGGTTCGAGGACGGCACGGTGCGCATGCAGGTCATCGAGGGTCGCGCCATGCGGCTCATGGGCGCGAACGCGCGCCGGTTCGAGGACGGCGCGGCCACGGACTCCTCGCAGGTCGCGGTGCTGTGGGGCCGCAAGGTCGCCAGCGGTGTGCAGCCGCTGCTCCTCACGTGGCGGCACGCGGCGGGCGGACGCTGGGACCTCGCGCAGACGCTCGGCGCCGACTCGCTCGGCGGGACCGGTCGCGGTGAGTTCGTGGGCGAGGACCTCGTCACGCGCACCTGGCGCGCCACGCCGTACTTCGACGAGAACTGCGCCAACTGCCCGCATGTGATCCGTGAGCGCCGTTTCGAGTGGGGGCCCGACGGTTACACGCGCATCTCGGACAGCATCGTGCCGTCGCCCTACGCCACGTTCACGGCGCTCATCCACGCGCTCGCGACCGCCGATCGCGAGGCGGCCGAGCGGCTGGTCGTGGACCCCTCGCTGGTCGAGTTCGCGCAGCGTTACGAGTGGCACGACCCGGCGCTCGGACGCTGGCGTGCGGCGCCGGGCAGCGATCTGGCCGCGTCCGAACTCGTGTTCTTCCGCGGCCGTCAGGATGCCTATCGCGTGTCGTTCCAGTCGCGCGGTAACGGGTTCGTCGTGCTAGGGTTCGAGGCCGTTCCGCGCAGCGTGGAGTGAGTCGAGGTCTCCGTCGGGAGCCCCGGTCCACCGTCCGCGCAGGTTCGCGGCACGTGCGCCCCGACCCGCCGATCCCCCACAGGACGTGACC
>JBEGJG010000131.1:0-6273 GCA_041184705.1 Candidatus Eiseniibacteriota bacterium | reverse complement strand
GCTGCGAAAGGCGAACCTCAAGCTGCACGAGATCGAGCTGTTCGAGATCAACGAGGCGTTCGCCGCGCAGGTGCTCGCCTGTCTCGAGGCCGCGCGCTCGGAGCGCTTCGGGCGTGAGGAGTTGGGGCTCGACGGTGCGCTGGGCGACATCCCCGAGGACCGGCTCAACGTGAACGGTGGCGCGATCGCGCTGGGGCATCCGGTGGGATGCAGCGGTGCGCGATTGCTGCTCACCACGCTGCACGAGATGCGCCGTCGCGGACTGCGCTACGGGCTCGCCAGCCTGTGCGTGGGTGGCGGGCAGGGCGCGGCCTTCGTGCTGGAGCGCCCATGACCGCCGGGGCGCCCGTGTTCCGCGTCGAACGCCGTGACGGTGCGATCGCGCACCTCATCGTGGACCATCCGGCGCGCAAGCTGAACGTGCTCGACTTCGACGCACTCTCCTCGCTCGAGGCCGCGCTCACCGACCTCGAGGCCTCCTCGCCACGCGGCGTCATCGTCTCGAGCGGCAAGCCGGGCACCTTCATCGCGGGGGCCGACGTCGAGGTGATCGGCTCGATCACCGATGCGGCGGAGGTGCACGCTTACGTGCGTCGTGGGCAGGCCGCCTACCAGCGGCTCGCCGCGCTGCCGTGTCCCACCGTGGCCGCGATCGACGGCATCTGCCTGGGTGGCGGGCTCGAGCTGGCCCTCGCCTGCGACTCGCGCATCGCCAGCGAGGAGTCGCGCACGCGCATCGGACTGCCCGAGGTCATGCTCGGCATCCTGCCCGCCTGGGGTGGCACGACGCGCCTGTGGCGGCTCATCGGACTTCCCGGGGCGCTCGACCTCATCCTCACGGGCCGCACGCTCGACGCCAAGCGCGCCGAGCGCATGGGGCTCGTCGCACGCGCGGTCCCCGCGGCGTGGCTGCTCGAGCGCGCCGAGGAGCACCTCGTGCGATTGCTCGACCGTCCCGCCGAGCGTCGTCGCGACCGGTTCCGGCCGCGCAACCCGCTCGAGGGGCTGCTCACGAACTCCGTGATGGGTCGCGCGTTCGTGTTGTCGCAGGCCCGTCGGGGCGTCATGGCGCGCACGCGCGGCGTGTACCCGGCCCCGCTCGCGATCCTCGGCGTGCTCGACCGCACCACCGGCGGCACGATCGAGCAGGGTCTGCGCGACGAGGCCGACACCGTCGCCCCGATCGTGGTGGGCGAGGTGTGCAAGAACCTCGTGCGCATCTTCCATCTCTCGGAGGCCGCCAAGCGCGCCAACGTGGTCGCCGACCCCGGACTCAAGCCCGCGCCGGTGCGCCGCATGGCGCTCATCGGGGCCGGCGTGATGGGTGCCGGCATCGCCGAGCTCGCCTCGCGCGAGGGCATCGACGTGCGCATGCGCGAGATCAAGCCCGAGGCCCTGCAGAAGGGCCTGCAGGCCGTGCGTGCCGTGATCGACGAGCGCGGTCGCAAGAAGCGCATGCCGCAGCGTGAGAAGGATGGGCAGATGGCGCACATCCTGCCGACGCTCGAACTCACCGGCATGGCGCACGCCGACTTCGCGATCGAGGTGGTGGTCGAGGACCCCGAGGTGAAGCGTCGCGTGTTCGGCGAGCTCGAGGTCCGCATCCCGCCGACCGCGTTGCTCGCCACGAACACGAGCAGCCTGAGCGTGGACCTGCTGGCCGAGGGCCTGCTCCATCCCGAGAGGTTCGTGGGTTTCCACTTCTTCAACCCGGTGCACCGCATGCCGCTCGTCGAGGTGGTGCGCGGGGCCCGCACGAGCGATGCCGCGGTGGTGACCGCGGTCGGACTCGCGCGGCGACTCGGCAAGACGCCGGTGGTGGTGAAGGACTCGCCCGGGTTCGTGGTGAACCGCGTGCTCATGCCGTATCTGCGCGAGGCCCTGCACCTGCTCGAGGAGGGCTACCGCGTCACCGACATCGACGCCGCGATGCGGCGCTTCGGTATGCCGATGGGGCCGTTCGAGGTCGTGGACGAGGTCGGGCTCGACGTGGCGCACAAGGTGGCGGGCGTGCTCTCGACCGCGTTCCCGGACCGCATGCGGCCCTCGACCGCGCTCGAGCGCATGATCGCGGCCGGCCGATTGGGTCGCAAGAACGGCCTCGGCTTCTACCGGCATCGCGGTCGCAAGCGCATGCCCGACCCGTCGGTGCGCTCGCTTCTCGGTCTGGGCGAGGGGCGTCGTCCGCACTCGCTCGACCAGCTCGCCGAGCGCATGGTGCTCGCCATGATCAACGAGTCCGCGCGCGTGGTGGAGGAGGGCATCGTCTCGGGCCCCGACGCGGTGGACCTGGCGATGATCTTCGGCGCCGGCTTCCCGCCCTATCGCGGGGGCGTGCTGCGTCACGCCGACGCGCTCGGTCTGCCCCGCGTGCTCGAGCGTCTGCGTGCGCTGCACGCCGAGAAGGGTGCGCGGTTCGAGCCGTGCGCGCTGCTCGCGGCCAAGGCGGCCGACGGCAGCCGTTTCATCGCCCCGCGCTGACGGCCCGCCCCGCGTCCACGGGCGCGGTCGCACCATCAACGTCCCGCGGTGCCGTTGCGGAGTGTCGCGAGGGATCCCGCGCTGAATGGGTTCCTCCGTCGCCGCACTGGCGAGGCGAGAAAGCCGCGAGCGCCCGGCGGGAGGTGCCGCACCGGGCGCTCTGTGACGGCGCCGGGCCTTGCCACCCGTGCGCCGCGCGGATCCTGTCGTGTCGTGCAGCGGACCCGTCTGCCGGCGGGCCCGCGACCGTGTCCCTCGCTCGCGGGGAGGGTGCCACCTCTGTATGGACGCCTGAGCCCCCCGCAGGGTTTCATCGCCGGGCTCGATTGCACCGTTCCTTGTCATCCGCGGGTGGATGTCACGCGACCCTCGCGTGAGTCGCAGGGGCCACAGGGTGTCGTGTGAACGCGTGCCCGACAGGTCCACGGGCCGGACGCCCGAAACGAGAACCCCGGTGACCGTGTTCCGGTCACCGGGGTCGCGTTTCCCTGTCGCGGGCGTGTCAGGCGGGGTTCGGGCTCGGTGAACCGAGGCCCAGGTCCTGCTGGCCACCCTCGTCGGGTTCGGACGACGTCGCGGGCGCGGCCGGCGGGGTCTCGTCGCCGTCCCCCGCGCGCGGCAGCGGCTCGAGCTTCTCGCCCCGCAGCACGCGGTCCATCTGGTCGCCGTCGATCGTCTCGCGCTCGAGCAGCGTGTTCGCCAGCAGGTGCAGCTTGTCGAGGTTGCCGCGCAGCAGGTCGAGCGCCTGCGTGTGCGCGGCCTCGACGATGGCCCGCACCTCGGTGTCGATGAGCACCGCGGTCTGCTCGCTGTAGTCCTTCGACGCGGAGATCTCCTTGCCGAGGAACACCATGTCCTCGCGCTTGCCGAACGTGAGCGGACCCAGCTTGTCGCTCATGCCGAAGCGCGTGACCATGTTGCGCGCGATGTTGGTGGACTGCTCGAGGTCGCCGACCGCGCCGGTGGTGAGGTGCTCGAACACCAGCAACTCCGCCGCGCGCCCGCCCATGGCGTGCACGAGCCGGTCCTGCAGCTGGCGCTTGGAGTGGTTGTGGCGCTCCTCGGCCGGCGCGTACGCCGTCACGCCGAGCGCGCGGCCACGCGGGATGATGGTGATCTTGGTGACCGGGTCCGAGCCGGGCAGCAGCCACGCCACCAGCGCGTGACCCGCCTCGTGGTACGCCGTGGTCTTGCGCTCGTTCTCGCTCATGACGAGGCTGCGGCGCTCGAGGCCGAGCGTCACCTTGTCCTTGGCGTCGGTGAAGTCGCGCAGCGAGACCTTCTTGTGGTTGCGCCGCGCGGCCAGCAGCGCCGCCTCGTTCACGATGTTCGCCAGGTCGGCGCCGGCCATGCCGGGCGTCTCGCGGGCGATGAGCTTGAGGTCCACGTCCTCGGCGAGCGGCACCTTGCGCGTGTGCACCTTGAGGATGCCCTCGCGGCCGCGCACATCGGGCCAGTCCACCACGATCTGACGGTCGAAGCGGCCCGGACGCAGCAGCGCCGGGTCGAGCACGTCGGGACGGTTGGTGGCCGCGATGATGATGACGCCCTCGTTCGACTCGAAACCATCCATCTCGACGAGCAGCTGGTTGAGCGTCTGCTCGCGCTCGTCATGCCCGCCACCCAGACCGGCGCCGCGGTGACGGCCGACGGCGTCGATCTCGTCGATGAACAGGATGCACGGCGCGTTGCGCTTGCCCTGCTCGAACAGGTCGCGCACGCGGCTGGCACCCACGCCCACGAACATCTCGACGAAGTCCGAGCCCGACATGCTGAAGAACGGTACGCCCGCCTCGCCGGCGACGGCCTTGGCGAGCAGCGTCTTGCCCGAGCCCGGAGGGCCCAGCAGCAGCGCACCCTTGGGGATGCGGCCACCGAGGCGCTGGAACTTGCCCGGCTCCTTCAGGAACTCGATGACCTCCTGCAGCTCCTGCTTGGCCTCGTCGCACCCGGCCACGTCCTTGAACGTGACCTTGGTCTGCGACTCCATGAGCACGCGCGCCTTGCTCTTGCCGAAGCGCATGGCGGCCGACCCGCCGCCCTGCATCTGGCGCAGCATGAACATCCAGGCCCCGAGGAACAGCAGCAGGGGCAGCCACGTGAACAGCACCGACAGCCAGTTGATGCCCGGGGCCTGCACGGTCACCTGCGCAGCCGGGTTGGCGGTGCGCGCCTTCTCGGCCAGCGTCGCGCCGTCGCCGAGGAAGTTCGTGCGGAACGACTTCACCTTGACCGAGCGCCCGCCGATCGTCTCGGTGACCTCGGCCTTGAGGTCGCCGTTGACGGTGCGCGTGTCCTCGACGAACTGCGCCTTCTCGAGGTTGCCCTTCTCGAGCTCCTGCATGAAGCGCGCGTAGGGGATGTCCACCCGCTGCGCCGACACCAGGTTGCCCGCGTACATGCGGTACACCACCAGCGACAGCAGCAGCACGAGGGCCCAGAACGCCATCGTGCGGAACGGGCGTCCCGCCGACGGCGGCAGCCCGGGACCACCCCGGCCGGCCGGACCCTTGTCACCACGCGCATCGCGACGGCGATCGTCGCCGCCATCCTTGTGGAAGACCGTCACGCTCCTATGCCTCCTCGAGAACGCCCACGTAGGGCAGATTGCGGTACCGCTCGGCAGCATCCATGCCGTAGCCGATCACGAATTCGTCGCCGATCGTCCATCCCTTGTAGTCCACCGGCACCGGGATCGTCCGGCACGGGGCCTTGTCGAGCAGCGTCGCCACTTGGATGCTCGCGGCGCCACGGGATTCGAGGAGATCGAGGATGAACCTCACGCTGCGGCCCGAATCCACGACTCCTTCACACAACACGACGTGCCGGCCCCGGATGTCGGTGCGCAGGTCCATGATGAGCTGGACGTGCCCGCTCGAGACCGTGCCCTCGCCGTAGCTGGAGACCGCGAGGAAGTCGAGTTCGAGGTCGTTGATCGGGGTGGCGCGGGCGATGTCCATCTGGAACATGCACGCCCCCTTGAGCACGCCTACGAACAGAGGGTGCTTGCCCTCGAGATCCTTGGCGAGTTGGAGGCCCATCTCGCGCACGCGCTCCCGGATCTGGTCGGCGGAGAACAGGACGCGGATGCGCGGCTCGGTCTTCACGGTGGGCTGGGACATGGCACTACTCCTGAGCGGAAGGCCGGGCCTGGCGGCCTGCAAGGGAGGGATGTCGTCCGGACGAGCCGGCGACGCGCGAGGCCCGCTCCCGCGGGGTACGCGGGGGGCTCGGCCGCCGGTCCCGCAGTCTAGCACCCGTCGCGCCGGCGTGCCGATGCGCCCGGACCGCGCCCCGCGCGGCCCGGACGGGGCTCACGAGTCGGGTGCGGGTGGGCTCCACCGCGGCGCGCCAACCGTTCGGCAGGGCGAGTTCGGCGTGGCGCCGAGGCCCGCGCACGGCGGCCAGCCACGGTCCGAGGTGGCGCACGGTGAGGCCCGGGGCGGACGGGCCCTGAGGACCGTGCGTGCGCCACCAGCGGCGCAACGCCAGCCGCAGCACCGGGAGCGGGAGGCGGGCGAGACCGGGGCGATCGAGCCCCGCGGGGGTGGTCAGGCGCGCGATCGCGCGTGCAGCGGCCCGCTCCAGCGTGGCGTGCGACTCGCCCAGTTCGCGCGCCAGGGCCTGCGCGCGCTTCGCGAGGCCTGCGCGACGCTCGGCCGCGGGGCCCGGCGGAACGCCGAGCGCGTCGAGCAGCGCGGGCACCACGCCGTGGCGCACGCGATTGCGGGTGTACTCGGGGCTCGCGTTGCTGGCGTCGTCGCGCCATGCGAGCCGAGCGCGCGTGAGGTC
>JBEGJG010000130.1:0-8661 GCA_041184705.1 Candidatus Eiseniibacteriota bacterium | reverse complement strand
CCGCGGCCTCGACGCTCGACTCCTCGGCCGTCGGCGAGTCCGCGACCACGGCCTCGACCGTCGGCTCGGGCTCGCTCACCGACTCGGGCTCGGTGATCGACTCCTCGACCGTCGGCACGCTCGCGACCTCGGGTTCCGGTCGCACGACGGGCGCGCACGACACGTTCGGCATCGCGCCGTTCACCCCGCGCGAGCCCGCACCCACGGTGAGCGCGCCCGTCGTGCGACCGGAGCCCGAGGTCGCGAGCGTGCCGACGGTCGAGGAGTCGGTCGCCCAGCCCGATTCGGTGAGCGCGCCCGAGCCGACGGCCGAGGCCGCGAGCGTCGAGGCCAAGGTGGAGAGCGAGCCCGAGCCGATGGTCGTGGACTCGAGCGTCGAGCCCGAGGTGGTGAGCGAACCCGAGACGATCGAACCGGTCGTGTCGGCGAGCGTGACGGAGCCCGTCGCGATCGAGGAGTCGTCGGCGAGCGCGCAGGCGACCGTCGTCGAGTCGGCCGCGACGCCCGCGACCGAACCCGAGCCCGTCGTGGCCCCGCCCGTGCGCACGCGTCCCGCGCTGCGCACGGACGAGGACGACGAGCCGCCCGCACGCACGCGTCCACGCGTGGCGTCGTGGCCGGTGCCCGGCGAGGACCCCGACCTGCCCGAGACCCCGCTCTGGCGGCGTCCGTGGATGATCGCGGTGTTCGTGCTGGCGCTGTTCGGGGTGGGTTGGTTCGTCGGTCACTCGCAGGCGCCCGGCGACGAGGTGGACGCCACGCCGGTGTCGCGTGCGCTGCGCGCGCTCGGTCTGGGTGGCGCGCGCTTCCAGGTGCGCGTGGACAGCGACCCGCCCGGCGCATGGATCGCCGTGGACGGTCGCGACCTCGCACGGCGCACGCCGGCCACGGTCGAACTCCCGCCGGGGTCGCACAAGCTCTCGCTGTCGCTGCCCGAGCTGGGCGCGCACGAGGTCACGGTGACGGGCAAGCGCGGCGAACGCCTCACGCTCGACGAGTCGCTGCACGGCTCGCTTGACGTGCTCGCGGTGGACGCCTCGATCCCCGTACGGGTCTCGCTCGACGGTCAGGCGCAGGGCTTCCTGCCGGTGCACGTGGCCAAGCTGCCGCCGGGGCTGCACACCCTGCAGTTCAGCGGTCCCAACATGCAGCCCTGGGCGCAGACCGTGAGCGTGCCCATCCGTCGCCTCAAGACGCTCGTCGCGCAACCCATGATGACGTCCGCGACCGGTGTGCTCGAGGTGCAGGCCATGATGAACGACGACGCCGGGGCCTCGCCGCTCAAGGGCGTGAGCATCTACGTGGACGGTGAGCCGCGCGGCACCACGCCGCTCAAGCTCGACCTGCCGCGCGGTCCGCACAGCCTGCGCGCGGTGTGGCGCGGCGAGACCGCGCCGGTGCAGGTCATCGACCTGCCGGGGGGCAACCGCCGCTTCGCCACGTTCCAGTTCGGGCTCGACAGCGACCTGCCCACCCTGCGCCTCATGGGCCGCTACGCGACCCTGCCCGCGGGCAAGGTCACCACGATCACCGCCGCGCTCGACGGGCTCGAGGTGCGCGACCTGCGCGAGGCGTTCCTGCACGTGCGCGGCCCCGAGGGGCTGTGGCGCCGCATCCCCATGACGGTCACCGCGGGTGCGGGCGGCGTCATGCTCGCGACCGTGTTCCCCGCCGAGTTGCTCGATCCCAAGACGCGCACCGTCTGGTACCTGAGCGCGGCGACGCGGCAGGGGGACGAGTTCCACACCGAGATGCAACGCTCGGGACGCTGATCGTTCCAGACGATCCGCTCGCCCCGTGACGCTCCGGCCCCGTCCACACCGTGGACGGGGCCGACGCTCTTGTGGACGTCGCGTGCTCGCGTCACTCATGCGCGGGGCCGCGTTCGCGCGGACTTCGCGGCTGGCACGACGGTCGCATGAGGCGATCGCATGGGGGCGCGCACCGCGATCGTGCCGGCGTCGGCGTTCTGGCTCGGGCTCGTGCTGGCGGACGGGTGCGGCGTGGCGTTCGCGTGCGGCGCGCTGGCGTTCGCGGTGCTCGCACTCGTCGCGTTGCGGGCCACCGCACGCGCTGGAGTCCGCACGGGGCTCGTCGTGTGTGCGTGCCTCGCGCGCGCCGGAGTCCGCACGGGGCTCGTCGTGTGTGCGTGCCTCGCGCTCGGCGGTGCGCGCTCCGCGGTGGACGGGGCGGGTTGGCGGGCGATCGAGGCGGCGCGCCCACCGCTGCCGGCGCTCGTGCGACTCGAGGGCGTGGTGGACGAGCCGCCGCGGCGTGCGGGCGAGGTGCCGGTGGTCACGCTGCGCGTGCACACCGCGAGCCCGCGTTGGCCTCGCGGGGCGCGCGTGGTGCGTTGGCCTCGCGGGGCGCGCGTGGTGTTGCGTCTGCCCGCGGGTTGTCAGGCCGAGTGGGGGGACACCCTCGAGGTGCTGACCCGCCTCGCCGCCCTGCCGACGCGAACCGTGCCCGGTGGGCCCGACGCGCGCGCGGCCGGCCGTGCGCACGCGCGCTCGGCGAGCGGGCGCGCACTCGTGGTGCGCGTGCGGCCGGTGCGCAGCGGGATGTGGGTGGAGCGGCTCGCCATGCGTGCGCGCCGCGCCCTCGAGGGTGGGCTCGCCGAACTCACGCCCGCGACGCGCGCCCTCGCCGAGCCGCTGCTGTTCGGCGATCGCGGCGGCATGGACCCCGACACCGATGCGACGCTGCGGGCCTCGGGGCTCGTGCACCTGCTCGCCCTTTCGGGGTTGCACGTCACGTGGCTGGCCGGTGCGGTGCGCGTGGTGGCGTCGTGGGCGGGAGCCGGACTCGCGGTCCGCACGACCGCGGGTGCGCTCGCCGCGGGCGCCTACCTGATGCTCGCCGGACCCATCCCGTCGCTCGCGCGCGCGGTCGCGGCCGAGGCGGTCATGGCGGTCGCGCTCGCCCGCGGGCGTCCGCTCGACGCCCTGCAGGCGCTCGCGCTCGCGGCGTTCGCACTGCTCGCGTGGCGGCCCGCGTGGGCGGGCGACCTCGGGTTCCAACTCTCGTGCGCGGCCACCGCGGGGTTGGTCGCGGTCGGCGGACCGCTCGCGAGTCAGGCCACGCAGTGGCGCGCTCGCGGGGGAGGCGGGTTGGTCGCGCGGCTCGTGCGGGCCACGCTCGGACGCGTGCTCGAGTGGACCGCGCCCACGCTCGGGGCGCAGTGCGTGGCGTTGCCGCTGCTGCTCGCGCGCTTCCACGCGCTACCGTGGACCTCGCTCGCGGGCAACCTCGTCGCGGTGCCGCTCTCCGAGGGACTGCTCGCGGCGGCCGCGATCGGCGCGATGAGCGAGGCCGTGCTGCCCGGCGCCGGACGCGTCTGGTTGTCGGCCGCCGAGGGCACCGCGTGGGCGCTGCGAGAACTCATCGACACCCTCGGTGGGTTCCCGGGCGCGTTGCTGCCCGCGGGGCACTCGTCGTTGCCGGTCGCCCTCGCGATGATCGCAGCGGTGTGCGCGTGCGCCTGTGCGGGGCCCCCGCGATCTCTCGACGAGCGGGGGCGAGGGGGGCGCATCCGTCACCACGGCCGCGCGGTGGCGCTCATCGCGTCGCTCCTGGCGCTCGTGCACGTGCTGTTCGCGCCCGCGTTGCGACCGCCGCGCGGGACGTGGTGGTTCGTGGCGCTCGACGTGGGGCAGGGCGATGCGTTGGCGATCGCGGGCGACGACGGGTGGTGGTTGGTGGACGCGGGGCCGAGGAGTGCGCGCCGCGACGCGGGCGAGTGGGTGGTGCTGCCGTTCCTGCGCTGGGCGGGCGTGAGACGACTCGAGGGCGTGGTGCTCACGCACGACGACGGCGACCACACCGGGGGCGCGCACGCCGTGCGACGCGGCGTGCCCGTGCAGCGCTGGTACGCGGCACGGCCTCGGCCCGCCGTGGCGGGACCGTCCGCGCGGTTCGGGGCGCAGGGTCTCGCGCGCGGCGACACGCTCGCGCTCGGTCCCGGCGCGCGTGTGTTGTGGCCACCGGCACCGGGCGAACCCGACGCGATGCTCGCCGACCGCGGGGACAACGCGGCCTCGCTGGTGCTCGAACTCGGCGAGGGGTCGGGACGCCTACTGCTCGCGGCCGACGCGGACAGCCTGATCGAGGACGCGCTGCGGGTGGGACCGGGCGTGGCGCTGCTCAAGGCGGGGCACCACGGCTCGGCGTCGTCGAGCGGGGCGCGATTCGTCACGCGGCTGCGAGCGGGGACCGCGGTCGTCTCGTGCGGTGCGCACAACCCGTACGGGCACCCCGACCCGCGTGTGCTGGCGCGTCTCGCGGGGGCCGGCACGGCGGTCGCACGCACCGATCTCGAGGGCACGCTCTGGTGGGAGTGCGACGTTCGCGGGGTGCGGCGGCGCACCTGGCGAAGACCGCGGCGGGGACGCGTTCGGGCCGCCTCTGGAGCGGTCGCGCGCGCGTTGCCGGGCGTCGCCGCGCGGGCTATCTTGCGGTGTGCTCCGCCACCGCCCCGTACGCCTCGCCGTGTTCGCCTCGGGCAACGGCTCCAACTTCGAGGCGCTCGCCGCCGCCGCCGCCCGCCATGAGCTGGGCGGTACGATCGTCGCCCTGCTGTGCGACCGCCCCGGCGCGACCGTCATCGAGCGTGCGCAGCGTCATGGCATCGAGGTGCTCACCCCGCCGGTCGGCCGCTTCCGCTCGCGGATCGAGGACGAGTCCCCGTGGCTCGAGGCGTTGCGCGCTCGACGGGTGGACGTGGTGATCCTCGCGGGGTTCATGCGTCGGCTGCACGCCACGCTGCTCGAACCGTTCGCGGGTCGCATGCTCAACATCCATCCGTCGCTGTTGCCGTCGTTCCCCGGGCTCGATGGCATCGGGCAGGCGTGGCGGCACGGGGTCCGCGTCACCGGTTGCACCGTGCATCTGGTGGAGGACGCGCTCGACGCCGGTCCCATCGTGGCGCAGGCCGCGGTGGAGGTGCGTGCGGACGACACGCTGGCCGCGCTCGAATCCCGCGTGCACGAGGCCGAGCACGCCCTGTTCCCGGAGGCCGTGAACGCGTTCCTCACGCAGCCGTGGTGCCTCGACGGGCGTCGCTTGGTGTTCGGTGAGGGCGCGGGACTCGTGCTGCCCGAGACGGAGGCCGCGCATGGATGAGCAGGCCACGATGACGCGCACGGTGCGTCCCGAGCTCGAGGCGGTGGTGTTCGACGCCGGCGGCACGCTGGTGCGTCTCGACTTCGAGTGGATGAGCGACATGCTCGCGGGACTCGGCGTGCACGCGTCGGTGGACGATCTGCGGCGCGCCGAGTTGCACGGCCGTCGCCGCTACGACGCGCAGGCCGCACCCGCACCGCGCACGCCCACCGAGGGTGCGCACCCCACGCTCGGCAGCATCGCGCCCTCGCACGCCTACTTCTCGGGCCTGCTCGAGGCCGCCGGGTGCCGCCATCCGGTGCTCGAGGAGGCGCTCGCGCGCATCACCGAGCGGCAGGTCGCGCCGTCGCTGTTGTGGGCGCGGCCCATGGAGGGCGCCCGTCACGCGCTCGATGCGCTCGCCGCGTTGGGTGTGCGCGCGTGCGTGGTGAGCAACTCCGACGGACGCGCCGAGCATCATCTCGTCGTCACGGGTATGCGCGAGGGACTGGAGTTCGTGGTGGACTCCCAGGTCGAGGGGCTCGAGAAGCCCGACCCGCGTCTGTTCCGCGTCGCGCTCGACCGACTCGGCGTCGCGCCCGAGCGCAGCGTCTACGTGGGCGACCTGCGCTGCGTGGACGAGGCCGGCGCGCGCGCGGCCGGCATGCACTTCGTACTCGTCGATCCGTTCGGGGACTACGCCGCGCCCGGGCAGGCCGCCGTGCGCGGGCTCGCCGAACTCCCCGCGCTCCTCGCATCACGCTTCACCGTCGTGCCGAACGGGCGAGGGACCCGACCGGCCTGATCCTGAACGGCCGTCCCGCGAGGCGGCAGGAGGACCCATGAACTCGATCGCCCCCGTCGTCGTCGAGCCGCGCTGGCTCGAGACCGCGCACGCGGTCACCGATCCGGTCGTGCCCGGCGCCGCCGTGCTGCGGCGCGGCAAGGTGCGCACCGTGTTCGAGGCCGGCCCCGAGCATCTCGTCATCGTGGCCAGCGACCGCCTGTCGGCCTACGACTCGGTGCTGCCCACGCCCATCCCCGGCAAGGGCGCCATCCTGTCGCTCATCTCGGCGTACTGGATGCGCACGCTCGCCTCGGCGGGGCCGCACCACCTCGTGAGCGACGATCCGCGCACGTTCCCGTCGCCGTTCCGCGAGCACGCCGAGCAGCTCGTCGGCCGCGCGCAGCTCGTGCGCCGCGCCGAACGCATCGACGTGGAGTGCGTGGTGCGCGGCCACCTCACCGGGAGCGGTTGGCGGGAGTACCAGCGCTCGGGCACCGTGTGCGGCATCGTGCTGCCCGCGGGGCTGCACGACGGTTCGCGCCTCGACCCGCCCGTGTTCACGCCCGCGACCAAGAACGACCACGGGCACGACGAGAACATCCCGTTCGAGCGCATGGTGGAGCTGGTCGGCGCCGAACGGGCCGAGGCGCTGCGCGCGCGCGCCATCGCCTTGTACGAGGAGGCGCGGGCTCACGCCTGGGAGCGCGGGCTCGTGCTCGCCGACACGAAGTTCGAGTTCGGCGTGGTGGACGGGCGCATCGTGCTCATCGACGAGGCGCTCACGCCCGATTCGTCGCGCTACTGGGACCGCGCCGCCTTCGACGAGGGACGACTGGTGTCGTTCGACAAGCAGTACGTGCGCGATTGGCTCGATGCCAGCGGCTGGGATCACGAGCCGCCCGCGCCCGCGCTGCCGCCCGAGGTGGTGCGTCGCACGCAGGAGTGCTATCTCGAGGCCATCCGCCGTCTGAGCGGTCCGGCCACGCACGAGGGAGGGACGCGATGAGCACCGGGACCCATCCGCACGCCACCGCCGCACCGACCGCCGTGGTCGGCTGGCCGCGTGCCGCGCTGTTGTCGCTGTCGGACAAGACGGGTGCGGCCGAGTTCGCCGAGCGACTCGCGAAGGGCGGCACGCGCATCCTCGCCTCGGGCGGGACCGCGATACACCTGCGCAACGCCGGGATCGAGGTGACACCGGTCGAGGACTGGACCGGGTTCGGGGAGATGCTGGGCGGGCGCGTGAAGACGCTGCACCCGCACGTGCACGCGCCCATCCTGGCGCGTCGCGGCTCGCCCGACGACATGGGCGAGGTCGCCCAGCGCGGGCTCGTGCCGCTCGACCTCGTCGCGGTGACGCTCTACCCGTTCGAGGAGCGCGGGCGCGCGCTCGACGACGCCGGGATGATCGAGGAGATCGACATCGGCGGTGTCGCGTTGCTGCGCGCGGCGGCCAAGAACCACGACGGCGTCATCGTGATCCACGACCCCGCGCAGTACGACGAGGTCGCGAGCGCGCTGGAGCGCGGCGTGACGCTCGAGGAGCGGCGGCGCTGGGCGCTCGGGGCGTTCACGCGCACGGCGCGCTACGACGGTGCGATCGCCGAGGAACTGGCGCGCCGACTCGCGGGCCCCGAGGAACCGCCCGCGGTGCGCGCGCTCGTGCTGGAGCGTACGCGCACGCTGCGCTACGGCGAGAACCCGCACCAGCAGGCCGCGCTCTACGTGCCCGCGGGCACGCCCTCGGCGCTCGCCGCGCACCGCGAGGTGAAGGAGCTGTCGTACAACAACCTGCTCGACCTCGAGGCCGCGGTCGAGCTGGTCGGACGGTTCCAGAACCCGGCGTGCGTCATCGTGAAGCACAACCAGCCGTGCGGCGCGGCGTGCGCCGAGTCGCTCGTGCAGGCGTACACGAGCGCGCTCGCGGCCGATCCCTTGTCGGCGTTCGGGGGCATCGTCGCGTTCAACCGCCCGCTCGACGGGGCCACCGCGAGCGAGTTGTCGCGGTTGTTCGTGGAGTGCGTGGCGTTCCCGTCCATCACGCCCGAGGCCGATGCGGCGCTCGCGGGCAAGCGCAACCTGCGCCTCGTCCGCCTGACCGCCGCCGATCTCGCCGAGGGTGGGGAGTGGTCGCTGCGCTCCGTGGGGCCGTGGACGCTCGCGCAGCGCGACGCCTCGGGTTCGCCGCCGCCGTGGCGCGTCGTGACCCGCCGTGCCCCGAGCGCCGACGAGATGCGTTCGCTCATGTTCGCCTGGCAGGTCGCCGATGCGGCGCGCTCCAACGCCATCGTGCTCGCGCGAGGGGAGGCGTTGATCGGGCTCGGCAGCGGACAGACCTCGCGCGTGGACGCGGTGGACGTGGCGCTGCTCAAGGCCCGTCGTGCCGGTCACGAGGTGAAGGGCGCCGCGCTCGCGAGCGACGGGTTCTTCCCGTTCCCCGACGGCCTCACGCACGCCGCCGAGGCGGGCGTCACGGCCTTCGTGCAACCGGGGGGCTCGGTGAAGGACGCCGAGGTCATCGCGGAGGCCGACCGCCTCGGAGCCGCCATGGTGTTCACCGATCGCCGCGTGTTCCGTCACTGAGTCCGGAGGGGTCCCGCATGGATGCCGACACCCGTCGCACCGTCTCGCTCGCCGCGTACGCGGTGGCCATCGTGCTGTTCGTGTTCTTCTTCGGGCGCGACCTGTGGGCGTGGGCGTCATGGAACGAGTCGCAGGGCACGCTCGACTTCGGTCTGTTCAAGGTCACGTCGCGCCCGCCGTTCCCCAACGAC